>CAVILL010000066.1:0-12090 GCA_963643635.1 Sphaerochaetaceae bacterium
TCCTTCTGCCCGATACGATCGAATATGCCCGTTACAAGACCGGCAAGGACTGCTCCGGCATCTGCTATTCGATGCAGTCATTTGTCACGAAGCTCACTTCAAGTGTTGCATCGTCCCTGGGGCTCTTCATTCTCGGGCTGTCGAACTGGATTCCTATCAATGCAGAAAGCTTCGAGGATGTGGCGGCACTCGGAATCCAGCAACCCGCAGAGGCCATGAACGTGCTCTGGATCATCTACTCCCTCATTCCGACAATCGGTACTCTTCTCGGCGTTCTCGCGCTGTGCCTCTATAATCTCAGCGACAGGGATGCGGAGCTGATGGCAAAGTGCAACTCGGGAGAAATCTCAAGAGAGGAGTGTGAGGCTCAGCTTTCACATAAGTACTGATATGCTTGAAAGGGACGATATAGGGTTCTTCGATACCTCCTCCCTCGGAAAGACCCCCGGGATTGAAAAGCGTGCAGATTCCATCTTTCTTGAGAGGGAGCTGGAAAAGCGTTTCCCCGGGGAGGAATTCTTCGATATCTCGGTGAAGAGAAACAGCAGCGGAAGCTACAGGGGAAAGGCCTCTCTTCTCGAACGCATGTTCGGGGCCGGGAAGAAGATAACGGGTCTTCCCGAGTACTATGAAGTCGAACTGAAGCACAGGACGGGAGAATTCTTCGAAACGCTGATTGTCTGGTCCCCGTCCTCGTGGAACGACCGCTTTGCGGGAACTGCGGGCGGCGGAACGGGAATCGGCGGCAGGAACTACATTACGCGTCCCGACAATACCCAGCGCGGCTGGACCGTCCCGTTTGCTCTCATGAACGGCTTCAGTGCGGCTACGATGAATGCAGGAAACATCGACGGCTGGGATGATCATACGCTGGACGGGAACGGAAAGATAAGATGGGAGCTTTACGATAACTGGAGAGTAAGGTCCACACATGATATGACCGTCTTCGGAAAGGCTGTTGCCGAGATACTCCACGACCGCAGCGTCAGGTATTCCTACTTCAGCGGCGGCTCGGGAGGCGGCAGACAGGCCCTTGTTGAAGTACAGAACTATCCGGAAGATTACGACGGCGTCTGGGCTTCGTGTCCCGCGATAAACTGGCATAAGTTCATCTTCGGAGGATTCTGGCCACTTGTCGTGATGAATGAACACCGTTATTTCCTGACAGCGGAGAAGAACAGGTTCTTCCTTGATGAAATACACCGGGTGAACGGAGGAGAGAAGGCATACTACTCCCTCGAGGAAGTTCCCCCGTTCGATGCTTTATCCCTTGTGGGGAGAAAGGTCGGAAGAGGGAAGATAACAGAGAAGGATGCCCTGGTCTCGAATGAGATTCTCGCCGGGCCTCACAGGAAGAACGGCGAGCGTCTCTGGTACGGTTTCCGTCCCGGGTGTCAGAACTGGCAGAAGGTGATTCCGATCGGAACGTATTACTATCCTCTTTTCGGGAAGCGGATCGAGCCGTTCATTCTGGGACCTCTGTATCTCAGGTGGATTACCGAAGACAGGAAAACCGGATATAAGGACATGACCTATGATGCTTTCCTGGAGTATTTCGACAGGGGAATGGAGAAGTTCTCCTCTTCTCTTGCAGACAGTGCGGACATTGATGACTTTGTCCGGCACGGAGGAAAGCTGATCATCGATCACGGCACCGACGACCCGCTTATCCCCGTCGACGGTACTCTTGACTATTACAGGAAGCTCAGGAGTCATTTCAAAAGTTCTCTCGATGATTTCTTCAGGCTTTACATAACTCCCGGAGACAATCACGGCAACTGCCGGGGAAACGGGGCCGGGCTGACTGAAAAGGACGGGATGAAGGCCCTGATCGGATGGGTCGAAGAGGGCAGGGCTCCCGGGGAGCTGAGAAAGGTCCGGGTGGACAGAAAGACGGGAGAGACGATTGAAGAGGGTACTCAGAGACCCTTCGGAAAGGAAGCAGAAAATGAGTGAAATGATAGAAAGAACAATGAGGGATTATCTGGAAAACAGTGAGATATCCGGAGCGGCGCTCTGTGTCGTGAAGGGCGGAAGAGTCGTCTACAGAAACAGGTGGGGTTATTCCTCTCTCGAGAAAGGAGAGGAAATCAGGAATGACAGCATCTACAGGATGATGTCGATGACGAAGCCGGTCACGGCGGCAGCTGTCATGATACTGATTGAAAGGGGACTTATCGGACTCGATGATCCTCTCTCGGAATATATCCCCGAATTCTCGGAAATGAGAACGGCAGACGACGAAAGATATGTCTTCTCGCCTCAGAAGATGGCCGGAATCGGGAAGCTGCTCCAGTCATTTTCGTTTGAGGATGTGAAGAGCAGACCGTGTAAGCGGGAGATAACCATCCGCGATCTCCTTTCTCATTCTTCCGGTCTTCAGCAGGGGCTCTGCGGACTTCTGGGAATGCTGGGGGAGAAGGGGGAATACGTAACCCTTCATGACTATGCGCTGCATTATGCCTCCTACGTGCTCGACTTCGACCCCGGAGAGGGAACTGGATATTCCCCGCTGGCAGGATTCGACATCCTTGCGTATCTTGTCTCCCTTGTCTCGGGAGTCAGCTTTGAGGAATTCATCGGGAGGGAAATCTGCCGTCCGCTCGGTATGGTTGATACGACCTTCTTCCCTTCCGGAGAGCAGAAGAAGCGTATCGTGGATGTCTACAAGCGCGTGGACGGGCACCTTGAAAATGTGACGGGAACGGCGGATGACATGTGCGCATTCCTTCATCAGAAGGAGATACGTTATGAAATCGGATCGGGAGGACTCTACAGCACTCTCGACGATTACACCCGCTTTTCCATGATGCTTCTCAACGGCGGTGTCCTGGACGGAGTAAGAATACTCAGCGGGGAAGGGGTAAGGGCAATGCATACCGAAGCGTCATTGAACCATCTGGAGCCGGAACCGGGATATGTATGGGGACTGGGAGTGAAGATAAGAATGGACAGCGTGAAGGGTAACTCCCCCCTCCTGAACGGATCCTACGGCTGGAGCGGGGCTTTCGGCACCCATTTCTTCATCTCTCCCTCCGACAGTCTTGCTGCCGTCTTCATGACGAACAGAACGGATCTCGGCGGCTCGGGATCGTATATAAGCCGGAGAGTCGAGGAACTTGTCGCGGCGGAATTCTCAGAAGGAGAGAGACTGTGATAACACCCGATACACCTTTATCGCAAATCCTGGATGATGAGGTACTCGGAAGATTCTCCGGGTATTTCATCTTCGACCGGGACGGAAACTGGGAGAGAAAACTCAGAGAGAACTTCGCTACCCTCGGGGAAATAGAGAAGGCCTATCCTTCGTGGAATGCCCTTGATATGGCATACGGGCTCGAGGCATTCAGGGCACAGGGAGACAGGGCTGAGTACTCTGTCTATACCATGAGCGGGATTTCCCTCTCTCCGGACAAGGCCGACGTGAGGCTCTTTCATTTCAGACCGGATGAGAAGAAAAGACAGAAGAAGACGGTCATCATCGCTCCCGGCGGGGCATACGGCGCCGTCTGCTCTCTTGTCGAAGGTTTTCCCGTTGCCGCAGCGTTTGCCGGGGCGGGAGTGGATGCATTCTGTCTCAATTACCGCGTGGGAGCACCTTATCCGCTCTTTCCGAAACCCATGGACGATATGGCGGCCGCTGTTTCCTTCCTTATGAAGCACTCGGGGGAGATCGGGATAAACATGGATGACTACGCCATTTCGGGCTTCTCTGCGGGAGGACATCTTGCCTCCCTTTTCGCCACGAAGGAGAGAGGGTATATGCACTACGGCCTTCCGCGTCCGTCGCTTGTCATTCTGAATTATCCCATGACAGATATATGGAAAAACCTGGAGGGAATCGGGGAACCGGTACGGACAATGATGCTCCGAGGTTATTTCGGGGATGATTTTTCGAAGGAGGCAGTCGACAGCTACTCTCCCGTCGCACTCTGTGACACCGACTATCCTCCGCTCTTCTGTGCTCATGCAGAGGACGATACGACAGTTCCCGTCGCGTTTACAGAGACCTTTGTCAGGATACTTGAGGAAAAGGGAGTGAGAGTCTGTTTCCTGAAAGCTGAAAGCGGCATGCACGGTTACGGTCTGGGAACATCCAGCGGAGCAGCGGGCTGGGTCGAGAGTGCCGTGAGTTTCTGGAACAGCCTTGAATGAGGAAGAAAAAATGAAGTTATATTCGCTCAGAACAAATAATACCGTGTCTCCGGTAGTGGACCGTCCTCCGTATTTTTCGTGGAGAATCGCAAGTGACGAAAACGATACTCTCCAGACATCGTACAGAATCACGGTGAGGAAAGGAAGCGAGAGAGTATGGGACAGCGGAGAGGTGTTTTCCCGCGCTCAGTCGTTCATCGAATATGAAGGTCTTCCTCTTGTTTCCCGTTCGGTCTATCACTGGCGTGTCACTGTCAGAGACAATCACGGTAATGAAGCGGAGGCGGAGGAGACGTTCGAGACGGCATTCCTTTCTTCCGCGGAATGGAAGGCGAAGTGGATGGAGTGTCCCTTCACACGAATAAGTGCAAGCGAGTACAGATACGGTTCCTCCTATCCTGCGGTTTTCTTCGAGAGGGATTTTGAAATAGGGAAGGAAGTCTCCCGTGCCGTGCTTTATATGACGGCATACGGAGTCTACAGACTCAGTGTGAACGGCATGAGGCCGGATGAAAGGGAGTTCGCTCCCGAGTTCACGGCCTATGAGAAGACGCTGTACTATCAGACATACGATGTGACCTCACTTCTGAGGAAAGGCGGGAATACGATATCGGTCCTCGTCGGAGACGGCTGGTACTTCTCTTCTCAGGCGGGGCCCGTCATGAAGGAGAGGCATCCCGAACCGTCCGTTCTCTTCCAGCTTGAAACCGAATATGCGGACGGCACGACAGAAACTGTCATTTCCGACGAAAGTGTCACGTGCCGGCGCTCGGCAATCGTTTATTCAGACCTCTACCAGGGAGAGAAGCAGGACTTCACTCTTGTCTCATCCGATAAGGTTCCGGCATCAGTAAAGGATTACGGATACTCCTCTCTTGCGTCTCAGCCCACTGAAATGATAACGGCGGTGGAGAAGATTTCCGCCCGCGAGATTCTCCTCACACCCTCGGGTGATACCGTCGTCGATTTCGGCCAGGTGATTGCGGGGCGCGCGTCAGTCAGAATCGACATTCCCCGGGGAGAGGAGGCCGTCTTCGAGTATTTCGAGATTCTCGATGCAGACGGAAACTACCTCAATACGATGTTCGCTCCCCAGAAGGATACCTTTGTCTCCGGCGGAGAGTGTACGGAATATGAGGCAGTCTTCACATTCCACGGTTTCAGATATATACGCGTCAGCGGAAGGAAAATGCTCGAGACGATGAAGAAGGAGGATTTCACCGCTGTGCTTCTGAGTACGAAGAAGGAAAACCGCGGTTCCTTTTCCTCATCCGACAGTCGTCTGAACAGGCTTTACAGTAATATCAGATACTCGCAGTACAACAACATGATGAGCATTCCCACCGACTGTCCGTCACGCGAAAAAGCGGGATGGACGGGAGATATCCTCGTCTACGCCAGAACGGCGATGCTCAACGAGGACATGACGCCGTTTCTGTCGTCGTGGCTCGGGGCGGTCAGGGACGACCAGAGGAATGACGGCGTAATAACAATCGTTTCGCCTTTCATGAAGCTTTATGAGAACCTCCTGAAGGTTCAGACTGAGAAGTTCGGAGATGAGGGGATTGCCGGAGTCTCGGGCTGGAGTGATGCCGTTGTGTGGGTGCCGTATGACATGTACATGATTACCGGAAACAGAAGGGTGCTTTCCGATAACTATGAGGCAATGAAGAGATGGGCGGACTACATCATCCGTACTGCCCGCACCAGACACGGCAGTGGTGATATTCCCGTCGAATATGATCAGTACCTCTGGAATACGGGATTCCATTTCGGAGAGTGGCTGGTGCCGTCAAGACCGCTGAAGGAAGGTGAGGGACCGTATGATGCCGCAGTCGAGACATCCTATTACACCGCTCCCTTCTTCGGTTACATGACGACGAGGAAGCTCTCCCGGATTGCTTCAGTCCTCGGTGAAACAGAAGATGAGAAGAGGTATGACGAAACAGCGCGTAAGATGAAGTGGGCCATACAGAACGGAATAATGCGTGCGGGAAGGATGAGCGGGAAATATATGGGAGCCTACATACTCGCCTTTGCATTCGGTCTTGTTCCCGATGATCTGAAGGAAGAGTACAGAGACAGACTTGTTTCTCTTGTCGAGGCAAACGGCTCGCGACTCGACACCGGATTCCTCGCGACTCCGTTCATTCTCGATGTTCTGTGTGCTCTTGGGCGGAAGGATCTTGCATACCGTATTCTCTTCAGCACCTCCCGGCCGTCATGGCTCTATGAGGTTGAGCACGGAGCAACGGCAATCTGGGAATCCTGGGATGCAGATGATGCCCGGTCAAGCGGACGTTTTGTCAGCTTCGACCATTACGCATTCGGCTGTGTCGATGATTTTATCTGCCGCAGGATGTGCGGTATCGACAGCGATACTCCCGGTTTCTCGCATATTCTGATAGCTCCCGACAGCGACTGCGGCCTTTCATTCTCGAAGAGGAAGTTCATCTCGGAAGCCGGTCCGGTAACGGTCGAATGGGATAAGGATACCCTGAAGGTTTCCATTCCCCCCAACACGACGGCCGATGTCTCCTGGAAAGGCAGGAAACATGAAATCGGCAGCGGTACCTACACTTTCGGAGGATGAGAATGAAGGAATACGAAACAAGACACCTTAATGAGCTGAGGAAAATCGCTCCGGAGTGCACCGTGCTCCTCAAGCGCAGCGGAGCCTTTCCTCTCTCCGGAGTGTCGGAGATTGCACTCTACGGCTCCGGAGCAAGACACACGAAGAAGGGCGGAACGGGAAGCGGAGACGTGAATGTGCGTTCCTTTTCCACAATAGAGAAAGCTCTTCTGGATGAAGGTTTCGTGATTACCACATCGAGCTGGCTCGACTCTTATGACGGTAAGCTCGCTCTGGCGGAGGAGGAACACCTCTCATCCCTCAGAAAACGCATTGAAAAGGGAGGCCTGAGGGAGCTCCTGTCTTCAATGGGGGAGAGTGTTCCCGAGCCGGAATACGACATCGAGGTTGAAAAGACCTGCGACACCGCTCTCTATGTCCTTTCCCGCCAGTCCGGCGAAGGAACAGACAGAAAAAACTGTAAGGGTGATTTTCTTCTGACAGAGAGCGAGAGACGTGACATACTTCTCATCTCCCGCCTCTACAGACGCTTCATGCTCGTTCTCAATACCGCGGGAGTCATCGACCTCTCTCCTGTCGTCTCTTCCGTTCCGGACATTCTACTTCTCTCCCAGCTGGGAGAAGTCACGGGAGAATGTCTGGCTGACCTTCTCCTTGGCAGAAGCTATCCGTCGGGAAAGCTTACCGCGACGTGGGCGGAGGCCCGGGATTACCCTGATGCAGGGACTTACCGCGGTGTGAATGACACATATTACAGAGAGGGAATTCTTGTAGGTTACAGATGGTTTGATGCGGTCGGAAAGGCACCTCTCTTCCCATTCGGTTTCGGTCTCGGATATACCGACTTCTCCATTTTCTTCAACCGCGTCATTGTCTGCGGCAATACCGTCAGTATCGACGTGACGGTAGAGAATACGGGTTCCTGTCCGGGGCGTGAATGCGTCCAGGTTTATGTAAGTAAGCCGCAGGGGAGACTCTACAAGGCTCCCAAGGACCTCGTTGCATATAAGAAGACGGGAGAACTCGCTCGGGGAGAGAAGGAGAGTATGACAATCTCCTTCGATATGGCCCTTTGCGCTTCGTTCGATGAGGAGACTTCCTCACTTCTTCTCGAGAGAGGAGATTACATCCTGCTTCCCGGCTCCTCCTCGTGCTCTGTCACTCCTTCGGCTGTTCTGAGAATCAGTGAAGATACGACGGTGCGGTATCTCCATGAAGCAGGTGGAAATGCTCCCGATGATGATTTCTGTCCTGAATATACACCTTTCTCTTCCGATGGTCTTCCCGTCATCGATTTCCATTACACGGGAAGCGGTTCTGTTTCCTCCGTGGAAGCGTTTTCCGAGGAAGTGATGGAAACAGTCTCCTCTCTCTCCGATGAGGAACTTGTGTCGGTATGTATCGGTAAATACTCAGAGGGCGGACAGAGCATTATAGGAAATGCGGGCTCTGCCGTTGCGGGAGGAGCGGGGGAGACGACGGGAAAACTCGAAAAATACGGAAGACGGAGTCTTGTCCTTGCCGACGGACCGGCGGGAATAAGGATAGCGAGCACATACTTCGAGGATGAAAACGGTTCTCATTCCCTCGATAACGGGACAATCGACAGGCTTCTGAAGCTGCTTCCCCCATCCCTTTTTCCGCTCATCGGAGAAAAGACTGTTCCAACTGGGGAAATCCGCCATCACTGGGCTTCCGCCATTCCGGTCGCTACGGCGCTGGCTCAGAGTTTCAATCCCTCTGCTCAAGCAGTCTGCGGCGATATCGTCGGAGAGGAGATGGAAGAGTTCGGAATCGACATCTGGCTTGCTCCGGCATGTAATATCCAGCGTGATGTACTCTGCGGCAGAAACTTCGAATACTACAGCGAGGATCCCGTCGTGAGCGGCAGGACGGCTGCTGCTGTAATCACTGCAGTACAGGCTCATAAGGGTAAGGGGGTCACCCTCAAGCATTTCTGCTGCAACAACCAGGAGACCAACCGCTTCCGCTCCAACAGCGTCGTGAGCGGCAGGACACTGAGGGAAATCTACCTCAGGCCGTTCGAGATTGCAGTAAGGGAGTCCCGTCCCCTCTCTGTGATGTCTTCGTACAATCTTCTCAACGGCATCCACACGGCAGAGCGCAGGGATCTTCTCGAGACCGTCCTCCGCAGTGAATGGGGATTTACGGGGGTTGTGATGTCCGACTGGGTTGTCGACGGAATCAGTATGGGCACTGGAGATGACAGATATGAGGGGCAGTCGGCTCCTCTGTCGATAGCTGCAGGGAACGATCTTGTGATGCCGGGAAGCGCTTCGGATTATGACAGGGTTCTTCAGGCCCTGAAAAGCGGTGAGCTTGAAAAAGAGAGGCTTGTTGTTTCAGCCTCCCGTATAATGAGACTGATTGATTTCTGTTCGGGATGAGTCGGGCTTTATCTGACTTCCCGGTGTCCCGGAGTACGGCGTTTCCGATACTCTCCGGTATCATCCTCTGATCATTTTCAGCAAGCCTCTGAAGAAGTGTCCGTTCGCTATCTCCAGCATTCCCGGGAGTACTCCTCCCTTCATGCCGCCCGAGATGTGCATGCTCCTCAGGGGAGAGCCTGCAGATGAGGCTATCTGCATGCGGAAGACGGCATTGTCGTAGGCCTTTCTTCCTCCGTATGCCTTTGCTACCGTTCTTTCCACGGCGATGAACATGATTTTCATAATCAGACTGTATTCCTTCATCTCGATGACGGAGTTGTCTTTTGTGAAGCTTCCCTTTCTGAGTACCGGCTCTTCGTAGTGTATTCCGGTGACTTTCTCCCATTCATCCTTCGACGGCTTCCCTTTGAGCGTCTCATACCATGTTCCCCGGATTTTCTCGTCGGGAGGAAGAGGCTCTCCGTCTCTTTCTAGAGTGGTACTGAGAGGACCCACCGTAAGGGTGTAACATCCCTTTTCCTCCTTCCAGCCGTCGTTCCAGACTCTGAAGGTATATTCGTCGAACGGGATTTCCACTCTTCTGCTTTCTCCGGGAAGAAGAGATATCTTCCTGAAACCCCTGAGTTCCCTCCCGGGTCTGTGGATATTACTCGACTGGAGAGAAACGAAGAGAAGTACGACCTCTTTTCCCTCTCTGTTTCCCGTATTCGTAACCGTTACGGAGACGCTGTCATTATCTGCCGTCAGGCCGGAGTACGAGAAGCAAGTGTAGCTGAGTCCGAAGCCGAATGGCCATCGGACACGTACGGCAGCCCTGTCGTAATAGCGGTATCCCATGTAGATACCTTCCTCGTAGAGTGCATCCTTCGTCTTTGCGTATATTTCAGAGGAGGGGACATCGTCGTAGGATAGAGGCCAGCTTTCGCTGAGCTTCCCCGACGGAGAGACTCTGCCGTAGAGGAGATTCGAAAGCGCTTCTCCTCCAGCTTCTCCCGGAAGTCCCATGTAGAGTATTCCCTTTACCTTGTCTTCCCACCCGCATTCGACTGCGCTTCCCGAGAAGAGGATGACGACGGTGTTTTCGTTAGCCTCTGCCGCCGCTTCGATCATTCTTACGTGCCCGGAAGGCATCTTCATGTCGTCTCTGTCGAAGCCTTCGCTTTCCGAGTGGGGCGGAAGACCCGCAAAGACGATTACCCTGTCAGCCTTCTTCGAAACATCTCTCACTTCTTCGAGAAGCTCCTGTGTCGTATTTCCGTCTTCGTCCGAGCCGGGAGCATAGTAATCATGTTCTATATAATCAATCGGTTGAGATACCCTCACCGGGTTTATATGACTCGACCCCGCTCCCTGGCAGCGCATGTCCTTCGCCATGAAACCGACAATGGCGACGGATTCGTTCCCCACGAGGGGAAGGACCGAGCCTTCGTTCTTCAGAAGAACCGCGCCTTCCTCTGCCGCCTTTCCTGCTGTCTCATGGTGGGAGGAGAAGTCACATTCCTTCTTTGCTCCGAGTGTCTCTTCAGCGCGGAAGACGATCTTCAGTATTCTTCTTACGGAGGCGTCTATGTCCTCTTCGCTGAGTCTTCCTTCTCTTACGGCCTTAAGCGTTTCCTTTTCCATGTAGTCGCTGCCTCCGGGCATGGAGAGATCGCATCCGGCCCTGAAGGCTTCGATTCTGTCACTGAGTCCTCCCCAGTCCGTGACGACCATGGCATCCGATTTCCATTCCTTACGGAGAATATCGTGAAGAAGCTTTCTGCTGTCGGAGCAGTGGATGCCGTTGAGAAGAGGGTAGGCGCACATCACAGTGGAGGGCCTTCCTTCCTTTACGGCAATCTCAAATGCCGTAAGATAAATCTCTCTGAGGGTTCTTTCGTCAATCACGCTGTTTGAGTTGAACCTCGATTTCTCCTGACTGTTCACTGCAAAGTGCTTGAGAGATGAGCTGACTCCCGTCTTCTCGATTCCTCTGATGAATCCCGCTCCCATCTTTCCCGCAAGATACGGGTCCTCGCTGTAGTATTCGAAGTTGCGGCCGCAGAGGGGATTGCGCTTCATGTTGACGCCCGGGCCCAGCACGAGGCCCACGCCTTCCGCTGTTGCCTCTTCTCCGACGGCTCTTCCGATTTCCTCCTCGATCTCCTCGTTCCAGCTGCCGGCACGAGTTACTTCGCTCGGAAAGCAGGTTGCTCTCAGGGAGTTGTTGACGCCCAGCATGTCGGCAGTATCTTCCTGCTTTCTCAGACCGTGGGGGCCGTCGCACATGAAGAGTGCGGGAATACCGTATTTCTCATATTTCTTCGTCTCCCAGAATGTACCGCCCGAGCAGTATGAGATCTTCTCCTCGAGAGTCATGCGTCTTATTATTTCTTCAATCCTGTCCATCTTTCATCCCTTGTCCTTCATTCTATCATGGATATCTCTCACGATGATGAATGAAAGCAGCATGAAGAATGCGCCCGATGTGACGTCCGAGGCGAAGTGGGCGGCTCTGATTATACGGCCGAGGGCTATGAAGAGAGTCCAGAGTGCACCGATGGCAGTGAAGAGATGTTTCCTTCCTCTGAGGTTTTCATATATGTCGCATAGAAGTACGAGGAGAAAGACTCCCGCAGCCTTTGCCGTGTGTCCGGAAGGGAATGAGTCTCCGCCGGAAGTGGAGGAGAAGGGACGGTACCAGGGAACGAACCGGCTGAGATCCGTAAGGTCTCTCATCCTCGGTCTCGATACGACCACCTTCAATACGTTCACGATTACCTCCTCCGAGAGTACCGAGAGAACGACTATCGCTGCAGCACGCCTGTATTCCTCTTCCCTGTCCTGTGTCAGCTTCTTCATCAGATACATCGAGAAAAGACAGAGCGGTATGCTCGTCACGCCTCCGAGAATGAGTGAGAGCTTTGTCGAAATGTACTTGATCGAGAAGAA
>CAVILL010000067.1:0-11954 GCA_963643635.1 Sphaerochaetaceae bacterium
GAAGACTCGACATCCTCGTCAACAACGCAGGCTGCATCAAGAGAATCCCGATGACCGAGATGAGTGCAGAGGACTTCAGAGCAGTCGTCGACCTCGACCTCAACGCTCCCTTCATCTGCTCCAAGGCCGTCATCCCCCAGATGATCAGGCAGGGCGGCGGAAAGATCATCAACATCTGCTCGATGATGAGCGAACTCGGACGTGAGACCGTATCTGCATACGCTTCGGCAAAGGGCGGACTCAAGATGCTCACGAAGAACATCGCATCCGAGTACGGCGCATACAACATCCAGTGCAACGGTATCGGGCCGGGATACATCGCAACACCCCAGACGGCTCCTCTCAGAGAGCGCCAGGCTGACGGTTCGAGACACCCCTTCGATGCATTCATCGTTGCAAAGACTCCTGCAGAGAGATGGGGTACACCCGAGGACCTCCAGGGTCCTGCAGTCTTCCTTGCAAGCAACGCATCCGACTTCGTCAACGGACATATCCTCTATGTCGACGGCGGTATTCTCGCATACATCGGAAAGCAGCCCAAATAAGAAGAAAATGGCTGAAGGAGGCAGAGCTCATGCGGGCCCTGCCTTTTTTCGTCCCGTACTCTGTTCAGAGAAGCATGATTAACAATATTCTTTACACATGAGAAAAGTCCTGCCTTTCATACTGCTTTTAATTCTCTTTGCTTCCTGTTCGACGGAGGACGGGAGTACAACGATCAACATAGCTGTTGCGCAGGAACCGGTAACGCTCGATGTCATGATGAACACTTCTCTTACTGGAAGAATCATCGCCTCGGGGAACATCTACGAGAAGCTTCTGGTGGAGGACGCGGATGGGAACATCAGGGAGGAGCTCTGCTCGTCATATTCACTTTCAGACAACAACAGGACTCTTACATTCATCATCAGGGACGGCGTCCTCTTCCACGACGGCAGCGTGATGACGGCGGAGGATGTATGTGCTTCGATGAACAGGTACCTGGACCTCTATTCAATGGCATCCGAGACTGCGGGAGGGGCACGCTTCGAAGTAATAGATGAAAGAACCGTGAGCATAACGAGCGAAAATTCTCTGCTGTTTCTTCCGTCATTGATTGCATCAAGCCCTCAGGAAGCGATTGTTATGCCTTCTTACTTAATAAACGGAACGGACCTAGTGACAGAAATCATCGGGACGGGACCATATAAGCTCTCCCTCTGGAATCCCGGCGAGAAGATAGTTCTCTCCGCATTCGATTCCTACTCGGAGTACGGAGATTCCTCCTCCGGACGCTGGGGACAGAAGAAGGCCCGGAACGAGGGCCTTACATACTGGTTTGTTCCGGATTCGGTAACGAGGCTCCTGGGTCTCGAGACAGGGCAGTACGACTTCATCAACGATGCGATGTCCCCGGACTTCCAGCGGATAGAAGCGGATGAAAGCCTCACTCTCATCGACGGGGACGAGAGCGGAAGCATAGTACTTGTCTTCAACAAGAAGGAAGGGCCTCTGACTTCGGTGAAGCTGAGAAGGGCTCTCTCATACGCTCTCTCGTCGGAGACGCTGATGGCGGCGTGCTACGGCAGTGACGGCTGGTCCTCCTTCTCCGGATACATGGAAAGCTCTGAGACGCTGTGGTCGGGCGGAGAGGAGAATCCGTACAGGGTGCAGGATACAGAGAAGGCAGAGGAGCTTCTCGAGGGGGAGGAAGTTCCCCCTCTCAGGATTCTGACATCCAATCTCAGCAACCTCGACAGAATTGCAGCAGTTCTGAAGAACGAACTGGAAAATGTCGGTCTTGAGTGCGAGATCATCACTCTCGACTGGGCTTCCTTCATCGCAAAGAGGAATTCTTCCTCCGCGTGGGATATCTACATATCTGCATTCACTACTGTGCCGCTGCCGCAGATGAAGAGCTATTTCTCTCCCTCGTTTCCGGGCTGGATGGAAGAGGAGAGTGAGGCATACGGCGTCATAGAGAGCATTTCGAGCGCGTCGACAATAGAGGAGGCAGCGGAAAGGTGGAGGAACGGATTGGAAATTCTCTACGACTATGCCGGAGTTTATGTCGCCGGACACTACACGACAGCCTATGCTAGTTCGTCCGAACTCGATAACATTATCATCCGGAACGGATTCTATTTCTGGAAAAGCACAAAGAGTGAAGAGGAGTGAAGAGACTCACGATGGCAAAGGATGTAAGTAGAAAACTCATCGGATCTGTCGTCTCGCTTCTCATCATCTCCCTCCTCCTGTATTCGGTATTCTTCTTTCTCTCGGGCGACAGCTCTTTTGTAATTCTCGGCGAGGATGCGACGGAGAGCGCAAGAGAAGCATATATTGAGGAAAACTCCTCTCCCGGATTCTTCTGCGGTTATTTTCATTCGATGTGGAGCTTCTTCACTCTGAACTGGGGAAATACGATAAACGGTGAAAGCGTAGGAAGCGTGGTGGTGAAGGCTCTTCCCGTGTCGCTTTCGCTCTCGTTCTACGCCTTTCTCTTCTCCTTTCCGCTCTCTCTGTTCCTTTCAGTTCTGGCAGCGGGAAGAAAGGGAGGGAAAGCAGACACCGCACTCTCCCTCTTTTCCTCGGTCTTCCTCCTTCTGCCGTCATATCTTGTCTCGATAATCCTTGTCCTTCTCTTCTCGTCCCTCCTCCATCTCTTTCCCGTTGCAGGTTACAGGGGAATCACAGAGGGGTATTTCTCCCACCTGAGGACCCTCGTTCTTCCGTCCCTCTCCCTCTCGCTTCTGGGATCTTCCTACATGCTCAGAATATTCCGTCAGGGGCTCGGGGAGACTATGAAGAAGGAATACATAAACTACTCGAGAGCAAAGGGAATGAAGGAGAGGAACATAGTGCTGCGTTCGGCTCTGAAGCCCACGCTTCCCCTGATAATCACCACGACATCCCAGACTGTAATATCTTTCGCGGCATCTTCCACGGTAGTGGAGACGGTATTCGCACTTCCGGGTTTCGGAAGGGCTCTCGTCAGGGCCGCGGGACAGAGAGACTCAGGTCTCTCCTTCGTTCTCGTGATGATAATGGTTCTCTTCATCACATTCGTACTTGCCCTGTCGTCGGTTCTTTCCGCTCTCACCGACAGGAGAGGAGAAAGAGAAAATGGCAAAGTTTAAGACTGGAATCATTCTCTTTCTTGTTCTTCTTGTCACATCCCTTCTCTTCATGGGGGAGAGCGTGATAGACATGACACACTATCTCGAGGGACCTTCGCCGGGTCATATCTTCGGTTTCGATTCTCTCGGACGCGACCTCTTCTCCCGCTGCTCCTGCGGCCTTGTAATATCTCTCTCGGTTGCTGCAGTCTCGTGCCTCATGTCCCTTGTCATTGCTTCCGGGGCGCTGATGTGCATGCGACGGGAGGGAATCGTGAGGACTGTGACGTTATCTTTAATGAAGGCCGTAAGAACTGTTCCCTCCGTGATTCTCGCTCTCTTTCTTCTCTCATTTGATGGAAACGGAGGAGTGAAACTGGTTCTTGTTCTCTCTCTCAACGGTGGCTGTACGCTTGCTCTTCTTCTCGAACCTTTACTCAGGAGCCTCGGGAGCGAAGAATACATAACGGCGGAGAGGAGTCTGGGACTGTCAGAGACAAGGATATTCTTCCGTCATGTTCTCCCGTCCCTTTCCGGAGTGATACGTGAGCACCTCTCGTCATCGTTCATCACGTCAGTTCTCACGGAGTCGTCGCTTTCGTTTCTGGGACTGGGGTTCGATCCCTCTGTTCCGACTCTCGGAAGAATACTCAGCGAGGGGCGGGCATTCGCGGTTACTTATCCGCATGTCGTGGTATTTCCGGCCCTCGTTCTCTTCCTCCTGGGGCTTTCGGTCCTTCTTATTCAGAAGGGGTTCTCAGAGCTTGATTCTTCCCTTCATCGAGCGCATCAGCGTTGACTTGTCGACGTAGCCGAGGTCTCCTCCGATAGGTATGCCGCTTGCAAGGCGCGAGAAGGTTACGGGAAATGAAGAGAGAAGCTGACGGATGTAGAGAGCCGTGGTGTCACCTTCCTCGGTGGGGTTGGTGGCGATGATTATCTCCCTGAAATCTCCCTTTTCGACACGCTCCCTGAGTTCCTTGAACCTCAGTGAATTCGGCCCTATGCCGTCAATTGGACTGATGGCTCCTCCGAGTACGTGATAGAGTCCGTTGTAGACTCCGACAGAAGAGAGCGACACGACATCCTGGGCGTTCTCGACGACGCAGAGAAGGGTTCTGTCGAGCTTGTCATTCTCGCAGTAGGAGCACCTCTCTCCTTCCATGTAGCAGCCGCAGACTGGACACGGTTTTATTTTGTCCTGGATACTTACAATGGCCTCTCCGAGCTTCTGGTTGTAGGTTTTATCTGTTTTTATCAGATGATAGGCCAGTCTTGTCGCGGATTTGTCTCCCATGCCGGGAAGCTTCCTGAGAAGGCGTATGAGTTCATCGAGGCTTGTCACTGCTGCATTCCTCCGAAGAGTTCACTCACAGCTTTTCTCGCCTCTTCCTCCTTGAGTCCGTCGGCCTTTCTCACGGCTTCGCTGAATGCAGAGGCAAGGAGGGTCTCCAGCATCGTCCTGTTCTCCGGAGAGAGCAGGGTCTCGCTGATCGATACGTTCTGCACTCCGCACATTCCGTCGAGTGTCACCTCGACCATTCCCGCTCCGGAGGACGCGGTGACGCGAGCTTCTCTGAGGGCGGCGTCAATCTTCTCCTTCTGACTCTTCGTCTTCTCCATCGACCCCTGCAAATTCTTCATCATCTGACTCATTTCGAACGGATTCATCATGCTCAGGTATCTCCTTGGGTTTCTCTTCCTTTATGACTGTTTCAGTCTTCTTCTGTTTGTTCTGTTCTTTCTTCTCTTTCTCTTCGGTATTGACGACTATCTTCCCTCCGAAGATCGACTGGAGAGTGCGCATCTTCTCCGAGTAGACGACTTCCTTCGGGGGAACGTAGACGACCCTTAGCGAGAGTTTCTCTCCCGTTATGCCGAGTATCGCCTTCTCGATTCCGGCTTTCGATTCATCGAGGAGGTCTTTTCCCATTTCGTTGTCTACCGTGAGGACCAGGAAGTCTCCGAGTCTCTCGATTTTCGCGTCCTTCACCGCAGTCGATAACAGCGATCCCACAGTCGGATCGAGTTCTCCGATGATTCTTCCCAGAAGCGCGGAGTCATAGACCGTCTCCTCCTTCTCCTCTTCCTCGGTATATGAAAGGGGAAGAGGCTTCTCCGCTCTCCCTGTTTCCTCGGCCCGGGGGACGGGAGAGGATTGGGGAACCCGAGTGTCCGGGACCGGTGCTTCATAAGATGCTGCAGGGACGGGAGAGTTCTCCTTCCCCGTTTCCGCTGCCGGGGCTGATGAGACTGTCTCGATTACCCGCTGTGTTTTTTTTCTGATGACCACCCCGCCTTCTGCGATTCCCTTCTTCATGTCCTCGAGCTTCTTCACGAGAGTCTCGCCGGATACGAGGGACGGGAGTGACGAGAGGCGCGAGAAGATGAGTTCGAGTTCGAACTGCGGGGAGAGAGTGTATCTGAGGTCTCTGTAGAGATTCATGAAGCCCCTCAGTCCCGCTTCGAGCTGCTCGCGCGAGAGAAGCTCCACTATGTCCGAAGGAATCTCCGCTTCCTCGACTCCCAGGAGAGAAGGCCTTCTTATTCCGTTCTTGTAGAGAAGGAGAGAGCGGAAGAAATCCGCACCGTCCTTCGTTATCTGCTCGGTGGAGACTCCGCTCTGAAGAAGAGAGGAGAGAATCTCGACGGCCTTTCCCGGCTCTCCGTGAAGGGATGCGGAGACCATCTCGCTTATCTTCGAGAATCCCGCGAGATTGAGTCTCTCTCGGATCTTGTCGAGTGTTATGTGGTCTCCCGAGAAGGATGCGACCTGGTCGAAGAGGGTGTAGGCATCCCTCATGCTTCCCGTTGCTTCCTTGCTTATCCAGAAGAGGGCATCCTCGTCGGCTTCGATTCCGAGGTCGGCTGCAGCCTCCCTGAGACAGGACTGTATCTTCTCCTGTGCTATGAGCTGGAAGCGGAAGACCTGGCAGCGTGACTTGATTGTCGCGGGAACCTTCTGGATTTCCGTCGTAGCGAATATGAAGATGACGTACTCGGGCGGCTCCTCGATAGTCTTCAGAAGGGCATTGAATGCCGAACCCGAGAGCATATGGACTTCGTCGATGATGTAGATCTTGTAGCGTGAGGACTGGGGAGGGAAGAGCACTTCCTCCTTTATCTTTCTCACGTCGTTGACGGATGTGTTGGATGCGCCGTCGATTTCGATGACGTCAAGGCTCGTTCCCGCCTTGATTTCGCGGCATGAGGAACACTCCCCGCAGGGATGTGCGGACATTCCCCTTTCGCAGTTGAGCGACTTGGCAAGAAGACGTGCCGAACTCGTCTTTCCGACGCCCCTGGGGCCTGCAAAGAGATAGGCATGGGCGATGCGCCCTTCCTGTATTGCATTCTCCAGTGTCGATACTACAAATTCCTGACCGACAAGTCTGTCGAAATCCTGCGGCCTCTTCCTTGTTGCGGTTACTTCATATGCCATGCTTCAATGATAACATCAAAGAGGTGGAGAGGCTATCTAAAAGGAAAAATCTCCCGTTCTTAAATTTTCAAGCGTCACGGATGAGAGGAAGTCCATCGTCTTTTTATAGAGCGCCTCCCACATCGGACGCGTGGAACAGGTATCTCTTCTGTGACAGGTCCCGCTTTCCTCGCAGATGCATTCGACGGGGGCGAGCCTGTCCTCCATCATGATGAGGATGTCGGAGACAAGAATGGAGGAGGTATCGCTTCTTAGGCGGTAACCTCCCTCCTTTCCTCTGTGACTTTCGATTATCCTGTTCTGTATCAGTGTATGTACAATCTTCTCAAGGTACTTCGCGCTTATGTTCTCCTCCTCGGCGATCTCGTGTATGGAGGCGTACCCCTTCTCCTTGCGTGAGAGTGCTACGAGGAATCTGAGTGCGTATCGTCCCTTTGTAGAAATCATCAGAGCTCCTTGAAAAGCGGTGTCGAAAGATATCTGTCACCGCCGTCGGGAAGGATTGCGACGATGGTCTTACCTTCGTTCTCTTCCTTCACTGCTTCGTCAACGGCCTTCCAGAGTGCGGCTCCGGACGAAATCCCTATGAGGATTCCTTCCGTAAAGCCCATCTCGCGTGCCCAGTAGTATGCATTCTCCTCCGTCGCCGTGACGACAGAAGAGCAGATGGATCTGTCGAGGGTCTCGGGAACGAAACCCGCTCCGATTCCCTGAATGCCGTGCTTTCCGCTTTTTCCCTGTGTGAGTACGGGAGAGCCTTCCGGCTCTATCCCGATTATCTTTATATCGGGATTCTTCTCCCTGAGATATCTTCCCGTTCCGCTTATCGTCCCGCCCGTTCCGATTCCCGCAATGAGAGTGTCGACACAGCCGTCCGTGTCTCTCCAGATTTCGGGGCCCGTCGTCTCGTAGTGTGCCTCGGGATTCGAGGGATTCGTGAACTGGCCGGGAATGAATGACGCCGGAATTTCCCTGCTGAGTTCCTCTGCCTTCTCGATTGCCCCCTTCATGCCCTTTGATCCGTCTGTGAGAACGAGCTCGGCACCGTATGCCTTCATGAGAGTGCGTCTCTCCTCGCTCATCGTCTCCGGCATTACTATGATCACCCTGTAGCCTCTGCTTTTTCCCGTGGCCGCAAGTCCGATTCCCGTATTCCCGCTTGTCGGCTCGATGATTACGGCTCCCGGGTAGAGCTTTCCGTCCCTCTCTGCGTCGTCAATCATCTTCAGAGCGACCCTGTCCTTTATGCTTCCCGTGAGATTGAGGTATTCAAGCTTCACGAGGACCCTTGCCTTAAGAGCGTATTTCTTCTCGACGGCGGTAATCTCGTAGAGCGGTGTTCCTCCGATGAGATCAGATACCTTGCTGCAGATGTGTGACATATGAGTATTCCCCTTTAAATCCTACCTCTCCGGTAGGAATTGCAAAGACAATAGCTCAGAAAAAGACATAATGCAACAGGAATTTTCGGAAAACCTGAAAAATTAGCTGACGCTAACTGTTTTGAATATCAAGAATTAGCGTAATATAACTGTGATAATTCCATAATTGAGGGAGAGTTGCAGTGTTATTATGATAACATTCGCGGTTCTCCCGCTGCTTCGCCTGAAACTGTTCGGAAAAAGGAAAATCATGTTATTCTTCCCATATGGACAGAACAGAAGCGAAGAAAAAGACAGACGCCGTCATAGAGAATGTGGGAAGAGTGATTGTAGGTAAGGACGATAAGGTCAGGCTCGTGCTGACGTCTCTTCTCGCGGGAGGCCACGTGCTTCTCGAGGACCTTCCGGGAAGCGGTAAGACAGTGCTCAGTAAGAGCCTTGCGAGAAGTCTCGACCTTCCCTTTCAGAGAATACAGGCGACAGCGGATCTTCTTCCGGGAGACGTGACGGGAATAAGCTACTTCAGTCAGAAGGAGGGTGATTTCATCTTCCGTGAAGGACCCGTCTTCACTTCCGTTCTTCTCGTCGACGAGATAAACCGTACGACGGCGCGTACGCAGTCGAGCCTCCTCGAGGCCATGGAGGAGCGGCAGGTTACAGTCGACGGAGTCACGAGGAGACTCCCCGATCCCTTCTTCGTGATTGCGACGGAGAACCCGATAGAGACTGCGGGAACCTATCCGCTTCCGGAAGCACAGAAGGACAGGTTCTTCATGATGCTCTCGCTGGGGTTTGCTTCGAAGGATGAGGAGGTGAAGATTCTCCGCCGCTTCCTCGATTCCTCACCGCTCGAGGAAATCTCTCCCGTCTGCACGAAGGAGGAGTTCCTCGAGATAAGAAGAATGGCTTCCTCGGTTTACGTCCACAGCGACATCATGGAATACATCGCATCCATAATCGACGAGACGAGAAAGGACAGGAACATAAGCGGAATATCGAGTCGCGGAACGCTGGCGCTCCTCAGAGGCAGCCGGGCATACGCCTTCACAGAAGGGCGCGACTATGTCACTCCCGACGACGTCAGGGCCGTAGCTCCCGCCGTTCTCTCTCACAGAATCATGTCTCTGCATTCCGTGTTGGACAGACGGGACGGAGAGAGGGTGATAGAACGTATCCTCTCGTCTCTTCCCGTTCCGAGCGAAAGGTGGGAGAAGTAACCGTTGCTCGTCTTCTTCCTCATTATCCTCGCAGTCTTACTTTATCTTCTGCAGCGGTATCTCTACTTCCGCATCTGGAGGAAGGGAATATCCGTAAGTATCGGTTTCGACAGGGACAGGATAAACGAGGGTGAGGACAACTCTGTTACCGAGACGATTACGAACACCTCTCTTCTTCCCCTCAACTGCATTACTCTCAGATACACGCTCCTGAGGCTCTGTTCTCCGCTCTCCGACACGGGAGGAAAGAGGGAGATAGTCTCGCGCGGCAGTGTCGGTATAAGAAGAAAGAAGATAAGAGAATATTCGATTGATAACCTCCGCCGCGGCTATTACACCGTAAGCGAAGGAAAAATTACCGGCAGAGACATCTTTTCCACAACAGAGTACGAATACCTTTTCACGAGTCACTCCTCGTTCTACGTCTTTCCGAAGAAGATCGATTCTCTCTCCTTCGACCTCTGTTACCGCGAGCTCCTGGGAACGGTCCTCTCGAAGAGAAGAAAGAACGAGGATCCCTTCGAACTCAGGGGAATAAGGAATTACCGCATCACCGACAGCATGAAGAACATAAACTGGAAGGCCAGTGCGAAGAACGGAAGCCTTGTCGTCAACGAGCATGACTACACGACGGATGAGGGCGCATCAATCGTACTGGATCTGAGGAAGGGAACGGAGGAAGAGAAGGAAAGGCTCATAAGTTATGCTTCCACCGTTTCCTCGCGTTTCCTCTCCCGCGGAATTGCCGTTTCTCTCTACACCAACGTCCGCTCCTCCCGTGACGGAAGAAGAACAACAGGCGGGAAGGGCAGCGGAGCGGGACACGGAAATGCTCTCGACGAGAGTCTTGCCCTCATCAAGAGCGAAGCAGTCATTGATGAAACACCGCGGAGAATGCTTGAAGACATGACGGAGAGGAATTCCTCCCTGCTGCTCATAACCCATACGCTTTCCTCCGTCTCCGACGCCGAAGGCTACGACGGCGTGCTCTGCTTCAGAGCGGAGGAGAGAAGCACATCCCTCACGATAATCGAGACGGAGGGATTTGATGAATAGACAGCGTCTTCCGTACGGGAAATCACTCTATGCCGCAGGATGCGTCAACATCGCTCTGATGTCGCTGACAGTCACTCTGACACTATCTCTTTTATATCCCGAGTCAGTTACGGCGGCCTTCATATATTCGTTTCTTTCCCTTCTTCCGCTCATGGCAGTGAAGGTCATTTGTGAAGGAACCCGGAAGAAGAGCATAAGGCTCCTTTCTGCAGTACCTCTGATTCTTCTCTCGCTTCTCGTACCCGACGAGGTCTCACGCTGGAGCTGGGTTATCATGCTCACTGCATTCTCGTTCGTCTTCGTATTCGCTCCCCACATAGACGGAAGAGTCCTCATGTCGAGACCGCATATCTGGGACCTCATACCCCTGTTGTTGATGCACGCAGTTGCTCAGATAACCGCCCGCACCCCCATGATCATCGCATCCATTCTCATGATTCTCACCTTCATCCTCTGCTTCATGCTGGAGAAGAACATGAGAGGAGTGGCTCTGGAGATAAAGAGCAGGGAAGGAGAAGTGAACAGGGAAGGAATCCTGAGGGAGAACAGAAGGGTGCTTCTGCTCTTCATCGTCATCTACCTCATTCTCTCATTTCTCATTCCCGCTGCCTGTACGCTCCTCTCTTCCGGGAGAGAGGAATCCTCTCAGTACTACGAGTTCGGGAAAATGAATAGTGAAGACGAGGAAATAAAGACAGAAGTAAAGGCGAAGGACATAAGACTAACGAAGAAGGCTGAGGCCATAGACTACTCCTCATTCGGCTCCGCTCTCATGTACTTATTCCTCTTTCTCCTCGCTTCGGCCGCAGTTCTCGGAATCTACAGCATCTTCTACCGCCTCTTCAGCATCATCAACACGGAGAAGAGGAAGAAGAGTACTATGAAGCCGGATATAACGGTGACTGAGGAAGCCGTCGAAAAAGAGAAAAAGGAAAGGAGGAGGAAAACACCGGAGCCTTCCTTCTTCACTCCCTCGGGGAGGCTGAGGCGCCTCTACAGGAAGGCCGTGCTTTCGAGATGCAGGGAGAGGGAAAAGCTCACTGTGATGACGAGTGGCGAGATAGAAAAGAGTCTTTCGATTCCGTCTTCAGTCACCGCCATCTACGACAGGACGCGTTACACGGAAAAAGTCCCGACGAAGGACGAGATAAGAAAAATGCAGGAGGACCTAAGACAATGAAAATGCAGCAAATAGGCAGGGTCACATGAAAAATCCTCTGACCGTTGCTACATTCCTGTCCTGGCGGGGTTGGGAGGCATCCATTGCCCAGTATCTGCTGCAGGAGTATTGTTGCAGAAAACCGTGAGGAAGTAAAGCCCCGGCGGGAGATGCGGAACTCGTAGTTTATCTGTTGTTTTAATCCTTACTTTAATCCTTACTTTAATCCTTACTTTATTCCTTACTTTATTCCTTACTTTCCCAATCTTTGAGTAAATAGACGCTTGTTTTCGTAATGTTCCCCTTACAATTATTTGTTGTGAGGGGAAATATTTTTTTAAAAAAATGATTGACATCTGTCTTGTTTATGCGTATAATATACGCATAGAAAAGGAGCATAGACATGGCCAAGATAGACAAGAGCGAAAACAACATTTACCCGCTTCCGAAGGGAGCTAATGTCCTCAAGACAGGTGCTGTATACATCAATGACCACAACTATACAGTAGAGGCCAGAGATGGAAAGAAGGCCTATGTAAGCCACGTCAAGCTCTGCATCGGCAGGATCTGCGAGAGCGACAGGACGAAGTTCTATGCAAA
>CAVILL010000068.1:0-11664 GCA_963643635.1 Sphaerochaetaceae bacterium
TTTTTAATAACACAGAGATGACGGATTAACACCAGGATTCCTGTACCCGTCTTACCGGGAATGCAGATTACTCAATCTCAATCCAGCTATCCGGATCCCTCAGGTAGCACACACAGGCGTGAACTTTCTTCTCGGGATAAATGCTCTTCACTGCCTTCATGTACATCTCGAGCTGATGTCTGTGTTTCTCTTCAGCCATGAACGAATCAGTCTTGAAGTCGATAACGACGGCCTCATCGTCACCGACAGCGAGAAGATCGATTACTCCGTCGACGTAGGCGCTGTCGTCATAGAGCAGGAAGCTCTTCTCCGACATCAGCTTCATATCCTTAATGCGGGCATAAAGTCTGCTTTTCATGAATCCGTCTGCAAGCTTCTCTGCAGAATCCACGACGCACTTTCTTTCGTCGTCAGTAAGATTCTGTCCCTCCTCTGAGAGAATCTTCTCCACATCCGACTGAATCTGATCCTTCCGATTCTTGATCCTGTCCTCCAGAATTTTATGTGTCAGTGTTCCGAATCCGGTGACGAAATCGCGTTTTCTCACGATGTCATCAGAGGCAACAGGCGGGAGTTTCTTCCCTCTAACGGACCTGCTTTCCTTTGCCCCGTCATTTCCTTCCTCCGGATGAGTGACGGTAATCCTCTTTATACCCGGTGTCAGCACCGGAACTTCTGCTTGGTCGAAAATATTCCTGTAGAACTCCCTCGGCCTGTCGGCAGCGGAATATTTCTTCTCCTCACGCTTTACTGTGATATCTTCAAAGCGGAAAGCATTGTCCGCGCCGGAGAATGTCAGATTATTCTTTTTCTCATCAGCGTTTATGGACTGGAGGAGATAGGTAAGAATGGAGTACCTTTTTTCCTTATCCTCTATTTCCCTGAAAGGCGGAGTCGTTTTAATTTCAGGCTCAGGATTCGGATTCTTTTTGGTGGGATTAACTTCCGTTTCCTTTCTGGTTATAACCCCGCTGAATATCAGGTGGTATCTGGCTCTGGTTTCAGCGACATAGAGAACACGCTTAGCCTCTGCATTCTCTTCGGCAGCGATATCCTTCTTTCTTAGTTTATATATCGGATTTTCAAGTTTTCCATCTTCCGGGTTTTCAGCATAACGCATGGACAGTATACCACCCTTTACATCGTTATGCGGCTGGAAACCACCGGGATCTCTTTCTCCCGACTGCATGTCTGCGACAATGACAACCTTGAAGGCCAGTCCCTTTGATTTGTGAATTGTCATTATCTGGACACCGTCGATTTTTTCCCTGAAGACAGCATCCATCTCGATCTTGTCCGTAGAATTCAGAAGTGGTCTGAGATAGTCCAGGAATGCAACCAGTGACTTTCCTTCTTTGTCGTAACTGACGGCAATGGTATAGAGGTTATCGAAATCACCCAGGTATGAGCGGTTGACTTCCTTTGAGAGCATATAGTCCCTGTAGCCCATGTCAAACCAGAGATAGTCCAGTGCACGGCAGATCGTCCCGGAGGCAATCACACTCCGGAGAGCCTCAATATCCTTCTCCGCGTCTTCCAGACTCTTTTTCAGAGTATCTGAGAGGACCGGAGGCTGCTCTGCCGTTTCTTCCGGTGCGTCGTCTTTCTTCTTTTTTCCACCGGACCGCTTATAAGAGAGAATCTCCTCGACAGCATCATCCCTGAGGGAGCAGAACGGAGACTTGAGATAGGACGCGAAGCTGATTCTGTCGTAAGGGAATACACAGTACTGCAGAGCGCAGTAGAAATCGTTGGCAATGTTCCCCTTCATCAATGACCGCGCTTCGGTGACTGTATAGGGGATATGCTCCTCTGTCAGTGCCTTCTCGAATTGGTCCTGGTGTGAGCCTACCTTCAGGAGAAGTCCGATTTCGTTGTAATGCGGCGGTCTGAGGACGGGACTCCCATCCGCGTTCTTCTCTTTGTCATCGGGAACCCAGAACCGGCCGTAAGCCCCGTCTTCTTTACACATCTCCCTGATGAAGGATGCAAGCCCCCGGGCTTCCGCTTCCCTGTTCTCGAACTCTTCTTCGCTCTCTTCCCCGCTGTTTTCGTCCGAGCTGGCCTTGCTTTCCACATTCACTTCAGGGTGCAGAAGAACAATCCTGCTCTCGAGACCTATTGTATCTTTTCTGGCCTCCAGCGGAATGTATCTGGCTTCAAACGCAGAAGATGAAGATTTCATTATCCTGGGAAATGTTTCGTTGCAGAAACTGATGATTTTGCTCTCGCTTCTCCAGTTGCGTTTGAGTTCTATCGGCTCCGAGCAAAGTTCGTCACACAGCCGTTTGAAAACAGTGACGTCTGCACCGCGGAATCTGTATATGCTCTGCTTTTCGTCACCGACGAGGAAAATCTTGTCGGGACAGAGGTTCTCCCTGACGGGAATTCCTTCATCATCACAGATATGCGAGTCCGGCTTTTCACTCAGAAGATATAAAAGCTTTCTGTAGTCATCGTTGTTGTCCTGGAACTCGTCAATCATGATGTTGTCGAACTTCTTTTTGTAGAAATCCCTGATGGAAGGATTCTCCTTGAGGATCTTTATTGAAAGCTGCATTACGTCGTCGAAGGACAGAACACCGGCTGCACGCTTGCGGTTGAATATCTCCTCCTCATATTCCCGGACCAGCTTATAGAGACCGCGCAGTACATCAAGATTTTCTTCCCTGCGGGCAGCATGAATGAAGCGCAGCAACTTTATATCGTCGGCTTTCAGATCAATATTCAGAATCCCGTTCAGCTTATTCTTCAATTCTACATTGCTTAAAGAGCTCTCCAGTGAAGCTTCTGTTTCACTATCGAGGATATTTCCTCCGAGGATTTCCTTCTTCCATTCCTCGAGCTTACTCACAACTGCTGAGCAACAATCATCCTGAACTTTATCCGTAAACGGTCTTGCAATATTGAGAAAGCTGTAGGCGATGTTCCTGAATATCTCTTTAATATTATCAACACTGAGACAGATAAGAAGAAAGGTGACAACTTCATCATTTCTGTGAACTGAAAGAAGTTTGTCAACGACTGCGTTGGACATGGCTTCAAAATCATCGTTGTCCTGGATAGTGAAGTCCACAGGAACTCCCTGATGAACAGCGTCGCGGCGTACGATTTCAGAGCAGAAGCTGTCCACAGTAGATATCGTAACTTCCGAGAATTTCTTCATTGCCTCATCGCTCACGAGGCCGGCTTCACGGCCTTCCTGAAGAAGTCTGTAGATTCTGTCCTTCATTTCGGCTGTGGCTTTCTTCGTGAACGTGATGGTCAGAATCCTCTCGGGAGATATCCCCTCTGTCACCATTCTCAGGAACCGGTAGGAAAGAACAGTGGTCTTTCCGGATCCCGCGCCTGCTGCAACGACACAGTTATTCGTCTCCATCACTGCCTTTCCCTGAGGGTTCAGGGAACCGTCGGGGTTCTTCAGCTCCATCGGAGGGGTTTGCTTTTCGCAGAAATCAAAGAATTTTTCGTCATTAGCGGTGCTGATAGCTGTCATACTGTCTGGAATCCTTTCCTGCAGAGAGTGTAGAACGGACAATTTTTACAGGATTCATTGTCCTTCGGCTTCGGGGAGAAATCATGCTTGCCGATAATCCTGTTCAGTTCTTTTACCCGACTGTTGTAATTCTCTTCCACGAATTCTTTTTTATCACTTTTGGGTTCCGGCTCATCCGGAATACTGTTCTCGTTATAGAAGAAGTTACTCTGTCCCTTATTGCGGCCGTACTTAGGCCAGACAAACTTGAATTTCCCGTCCTTGAACGAATAGTACGCACCGATTGTGACGCTCTTGCCATTGAATTTAGGATCCTTCTCCAGCATCTTTGAATAGACTGCAACCTGAAGATTACACTTATCCAGGGTTCCGCCATAATGCGATGAAGCATCTTTCTTCAGATCAATCACGGCCAGTTCCTCATCATTTCCCAGAATACAGTCCATCCTGCCGCTGAACTGAATCGACGGACAATCTTCGGGCGTAAATTCCGGAGACTTATCATATTCATTGACCAGGGAAGTCATCTCTCCGAGTTTTTCAAGCGTATAATCATCGGGATTTTTCTTCTCTTTCTCTACAAAACAGTCAGCTATCTTGGAAATCTTACTCATGTACATGTCTCTGATGGACTTGACATTCACACTGTCCGTGGCTTTGGGCTTTTCCCTGTACTCTTCGATTTTCTGACTGAGGATTTTCTTAAGTCTTTCCGGATTCAGGGAACCGAGTGTTTTCGGGTCCTCCTCAAGAGCGCGCTGCAGCGTTTCATGCAGTATAATCCCGACATCTGCCGCAGCGGCCATATCCGGTTCGAATTTCAGATCATCAAGCCCCAGCACGCAGTATGCATAACCGCTGTACGGACAGTTCTCGAAATTCTTCACTTTCGAGACGCTTATCTTGAACGGGACGGGAACTGAATGAAATGAGGGGTCATTGCTGAAGACAAGTTCCTTCTCATCAGCTCTCGTAAAACAGTCCTTCTGCTTCTGTGTAAGAAAAAGTTTCTCTCCCTTTGGAGGTTCCTTACCTTCCCAGATTGAGAGTTCGCGTTCGAACGAATCGACTTCAGGCTTTTCCACCGACTCAACCCAGCCTTTTCTGAGAAATACCGTCGGAATGACATCGGCGCCGGAGTAGCTCTCCCTGGCTGAACTCATCCTGGAGAAACCTCCCCGGAGTGACTCTCCGTAGAGGCTGATGACAGAGTCTTCAAGAGCTCTGACGCCGTCAATCTTCTTGGCGGTATCGAGCGGGAGGAAGGGATATGGATTGAGGAGGAGCTTTGAATTGGAATCCGTAAGCCCGAGTATGAAATGATACTTCACTGCAAGTCCTGCAGATACGGGATACCTGTAGACATTGACTGTGCCCACTCCTGTATCAGGTACGTAGGTCTTGTCTTCGAGGATGTCAACAAAGAGGTCAAAGAGATTTCCGCATCCGTCAAAGGTGACAGTGCCGGCATGAGACGAAAGATTATCGAGTTCATTCAGGCACATGCCGAAGATGCGCTCATTCTCAACTTTGATGTCTTCCGGCTTTTCAGCGTCGTCGCATTCCTTCTCCTGTATCCATTCACCCTTTTCAAACATGGAGCTGACCAGACTGATGATACTTTCCTTGAGCTTTCCAGGGTCTTTGCAGTCCACAACATTACTGATGGCACTGTCGATTTCTTCCAGTCTCTCAGCCTCTGCAAGAGCGGTGTGTTCATGATCCTTATTGCACAGTTTCTTGATTTTTCTTATCCAGTTTTCAAGCGGACCGTCCTTGCATCTGCAGTCCACGGCATTTCTGATGATGGAGACAAGAATGTCTCTGTCCTTATATGGAAAACGGAGATCCAGAAGCAGAGCCTTCATGCTTCTGAAGCTGTAGTTCTCCTCCTTCACCCTCCTCAGAGCAAGGAAGAATGCCCCGGGAGTGTAGGAAGTCAAAGGCATTGCACTGTTGAAAGTCAGCGTGATGTCACGCATGCGTGCTTCCGTCTCCAGGTATGGCTTATAGGCGTCGAAGTCGGAACATGTGATGGCAATTTCATCCGGAGATGTACCGGAGGTAAGAAGCCTGTATATTTCGCGCATGCATCCCCGGATTTCCGAAAGGGAGTTGTTGTACTGTGTGAGCTCCAGCGTATCCTGGTCTATATGTCTGCAGACCTCGAGAGCCTTGAGTACTGACGGATCGGAAAAGGTTTCGGGGAAGACCAGAACGTAATCTTTAGCCGTCGTACCGTCAGATGCGTTTCTTCTGAAATCCGGCGCAGAGAGCGCTGCCTCGTAAAGAGCATGATTCTCGAGATAAGTCTTGTAGGCAGGAACAAGCAGGAGAAGGTCATTCTGCATTTCCTCCGGAGCATTCTCCTTTGTTTTGTCCAGAAGTTCCATTGTCTCCGGATCAAAGGCGGCACACATATCGGGAAGAGCTTTGGCAATGCTCCGGATATATGCCGGCTTACTGCATTCGTAGCTGCTGTCAGAGTAATACTCCAGCTTCTTCATTGCCTCACCTGAGGCAAAGTACTGCTGAACGAAAAGCAGACGGTCGGTGTACACGGCCCTGACCTTACAGCCGGGATAAGAGGTGAACTTTCCCCGGAAGGTATCCCACGAGATTGCACTGTCTGTAAAGACTGCCCTGCCCGGATATCTGTGTGCACATGCCTCCAGATAACTGCGGGCAACGACCTCGCTGGTGAAGACAAACGTTTTCTCTCCACCATTTCTTGAAAGCAGATCCACTATCCTGTCTATTGAATTCATTCCGTTCTCCCCGTTATCTGCATATATAGTTGATGAAGTCTGTAAGACTGTTACACCGAGATTTCATGAAATCACTGTTTCTAAAGCGCAGGTATCAAACACAGTATGCGAGCAGACACTTTTGTTCCCGGAATCCCGAGGAACAGGTATGACGAAGTATTTTTCACCCCTCAGGCTTCATTACATGTGTTTGTCCTGTACCGGAATTCATGATATCTGACGCCTGAACTCACATATCGTGATTACAAGATACTTCTTCGCTTCTTCTTGTTCCTCTGCCGTACGATCAAGGAACGCCTTGCAGAGAGTTTCCATATCCTCATCGGAAATCGGAGAGGTGGACACTGCAGTCTTCTCGATTCTTGTGTCTGCAGTATCGTCAACACTTCTCCGGACATAAAGACCGGAACAGTCAACACTTTCAGTGATGATGCCTTTTATTTTTCCGAGTTTCTCCATTATCTCTGATTCAAGTGGATTATATGTGCCGTTGTATCCCAGACTCAGTTCATGTCTGAAGACTCTGGAACGGGATACATCGGTACCGAAGCTGTAATCATCACGTTTATCGGGCTCAAGAACCCTGCTGAGAGAATACAGATGAAGACAGTTTCCGCCGACCGTAAACCTCCGGTCATTTCTGTCAACCTTCCCGGCTTTCCCCAGGATTTCAGCAAGAAGAGTCACATAGTTCTCCCATCCGTTATTCTCGATGAGGCTGAAATCCTCCTCAAGTCTCTGAGCCTCTTCCTTACCCTTCGAGGCACCTTCCGCTTTTCTTTTGAATTCTGAATAATCCATCATAACTTCTACTCCATCAGTCGCCGACATCCCGGCTTTCAATAATCTTTCTGATCGTTCATCGTCGGGGTCCCAGCCCCTGAAGCTGCAGCCCTTGCAATCCGGCTTACACGTTTACGGAACTGCACGTCTCAGCTGCTGACAATTGAAAACTGCTGCTATAATCATCCGAAGATTGCAGTGATTCATTTCGTCTGGAAAGTTCTCTGTCTGCATCATTTCAGCACGCAATACACTTTTTTCTGATTCCGCAAGTGCTTAAAAAATGCACTGCCCCGTCCATACAGAAGTACCGGGTGAATTTGTTACATGAAAGAGAGTCAGCGCAGACTGTCACCTTCCCTTCACTTCTCCGGAGATGATGCGGATCACCTCTCTCCTGTCGAGCGGCTTGGATATGTGCTCGTTCATGCCGGCTTCCTTTGTGGCGATGCGGTCTTCGACGAAGGCGTTGGCCGTCATGGCTATGATGGGTATCGTCTTCGAGTCGGGTCTCTCCATACTCCGGATGATCTTCGTTGCCTCGTAGCCGTCCATCACGGGCATCATGAGATCCATGAGTATTGCCGAAATGCTCCCCGGCTCGGACTCGCTGAAGACTCTCACAGCCTCCTCTCCGTTGTGGGCTGCTATTGTCTCTGCTCCTGTTTCGTGAAGTATGAACTCGGCTATCTCGAGGTTGAGGTCGTTGTCCTCGACGATGAGGATTGTCTTTTCATCGAGGGAGAAATCCTCCTTCTCCACCTCTTTGTCCGCGATATGATTTTCCGTATCAACGGTGAAGGGAAGAGTGATGACGAAGGTCGTGCCTTCCCCCTTCCTGCTCTCGAAGGCTATGGTGCCGTTCATCTTGTCCACCAGAGTCTTTGCAATCGACATTCCCAGTCCCGTCCCGCCGTATTTCGTACGTGCCGTCTGGTTCTCCTGCTGGAAGGGCTCGAAGAGATGCTTCTGAAAGCTCTCGCTCATACCGATGCCGGTATCTCTGACTGTCGTTTCGATGACGGCAGTCGTACCGTCGAAGGATACTTCGCGGGAGGTGACCCATACTCTTCCGTGAGGTCTGTTGTACTTGACGGCATTCCCCACGATATTGAGAATCAGCCTCTTGTAGTGCATCGGGCTTCCGATGAGCTTCGTGTGCTCTATTCTCGAGTCATCTTCGATTGTTATTCCCATCTCCTCGGCCTGTCTGCCGATGACTGCGAATACTTCACGCGATATTACTTCAAGGTCGAAGGGTACGTGCTCGAGGGTTATCTCTCCCGACTCGAGCTTGCTCATGTCGAGTACCTCGTTGATGAGCTCGAGAAGGATATTCGAACTCTCGCGGACCTTGCGGCGGCATTCCTTCGTCTTTTCAATATCCGAGTCGTAGTGATCTGCGATGTCGAGCATGCCGATGATGCCGTTGAGCGGCGTCCGGATATCGTGGGACATTCTCAGGAGGAATTCGGTCTTGGCCTTGTTCGCCCTTTCCGCTTCCTCTGCAGTCGCCCTCAGCTTCTCGCGGTATATGCGCTCGATCTCGCGCCTCTTTCTCTCCTCTTCAACCTGGGTGCGGATCATGTCGTCTATCATCTGGAAGCCGAGAATCACCTTTTCCCCGTTTCCTTCGGCACGACACATCGAGTACTGGAAGCTGTGAACTTCACCGTCGGTAACGGTGCGGTAGTTACCGGTGAACTCATTCTCCTCACCGATTCTCCTTCTGACATTCTCCACAGTGAAGACCCGTCTCATTTCCTCCCTGTCGTCGGGAGCGACTATCCTCTCTATCCATTTGGAAAGAACAGAGTCAAACGGGAACTCCTTCCCCACTCCCACCTTCTCTGTTTCCTCGAAGCCCGCTTCGAGCTTGAGAATCTTCGCTGTCTTCCTTTCGAGGTCGACAAGGTAGGCGTTCCTGAAGTTACGCGCGAGAGTCGAGGAGATCATCAGCTGCTCTTCGAGCTTCTCATTGTACTCCCTCTCCTTCTCCCTCTGCTTCCTCTCTTCCTCCAGATGCTCCTGAATAATGTCCTCTATGTTCCTGAATCCCGCTATATGGCGTATCCCGTCGCCCGAGAGATGAAGAGAGAACTGGTAGTGTATCTCCTTTCCGTCCACTATCATGCGGTAGTAGCCGCTGTATTCCTTCTCACGGGAGAAAACCTGTCTGAGATTTGAGGCGCTGAGCTTATGCTTCAGACTCTCCCTGTCGTCGGGGTGTACGGCTTCGTCTATCCATTTCTGGAGTATCGTCTCGTACCGGAACTCGGTTCCGATTACGTCATCGAGTCTGCTCCCTGCGTACTCATCCTCGAGTTTGAGTATCTTCGCTGTCTCCTTTTCAAGGTCTACGAGGTATACGTTCTTGAAGCTTTCCGAGAGTGTTTCGGAGATAAGAAGCTGTTCCTCGAGCCTCTCGCGGAATCTGAGTTCCCTCAGCTTCTCGTCCGTCACATCCCTTACCGCATACAGCGCAGATATGACTTTCCCTTCCCCGTCACGCTTCTTTGCGATGAACCTGGACTCGAACCACTTTCCGTAGGGGGCACGGTACTCGGTTACGAGTGTCGTGTCGTCCCCGAGCCTTTCGGATACTGTCGAGAGATCTATGAAGGAACGCATCCTGTCCCTGTCGTCGGGATGCATGTAGAATTCGAGAACATCCTCCTCGACGTCATCGAAATTCCCCTCGCTCCTTCCGCCCGTTACGGAGGTGAACGGAGAATGTGTCTCGATTATCCTGAAGCCGTGTGTTACGAGGTCCGCTTCGATTATCGTCGTATAGATTGAGGAGAGTGCGTTGATGACTGCGGCATGCTCTGCCTTCTCGATGAGCACCTTCTCCCTGAGTTTTGCCGAAACGCTTTCCCTTATGTCGCAGAATATACAGGAGCAGTAACCTTGTCTCCCAACGGGATAAGCCTCTACATGAAGGTAGAGCCCCGTCTCCCGGGAGATATCATCAAGGGCGACGCTTTCTCCCTCCCAGGCAGAGCGGTAGAAGACATCGAGCCATTTTCTGTCGCCGTCGGGAAAGATTTCCGAGAAGCGGTGTCCGATGAGCTGGGGGCGCGTTTTCCCGACCATCTTCTCCAGCTCATCGTTTACCTCTACGTACATGAAGTCAAAGGGCTTACGGCTGTCATCCAGTTCGACCCTTATGACAGCGTGGCCGTGGACTATGGCTCTGCCGCTGTATATGTCACTAGCGGAATCGGGGATTGAGGTTTTCTCTGTCGTCTTTCCTGGTATTTCTGGCATCGAATCTTTTCCTTTCGCGTTATATGGTCTTTCCGATGATTCCTGATCCTTTCGTCTCTATCCTGAAGTGGAAGATGATTCAAGAGGAGGCCTCAGATTCTCTCCGGACTTTCTTTGCTTCTACCGGCCTTCCGATTACGTCATTCCTGCGTCTTTTCTCTCCGTGTCTTCAGACTCTGCTAACTCTCAGCCGGTCGTATCGTTTGCGGGAATCTCCGCCTGTCTCTCCACATCCCCGGTCTTCCCGGTTTTCTCCGTGATTTTCAATAATCCACGTTCTCTTCGTTCTTCTCTTCTTCCGTATCCGCCGATCCTCTTACGATAACCCTGTATGATCTCCATTCCCGGGGAAGACGGAATCATCCGTCTCTCCGGAGTATGTTTCCACCCGATATTCCACTGCGGCATTTCAGCTTTTATTGAAGACGCTTACATTGACATTACTTGACTCATCTTCATTTTCTCCGGAATGAGGCTCAAAGCTCCGCCCTGCCCCCATAGGGACAGAAAAAAAAAGCTTCTGGCCCCGTTCCTCCCTATTACCCACAAAAGCAGGCTGAATATCTCGGTCAGGTTGATGGCGTACAAGGGAGATATAACTACGGCAAAGAGATACCGTATGTTGAAAGAGCCCCCTCTTTCTTCTGCATGGCAGAAGCGTAACTTCACTAATTATTACACTCCTGCTGTAGGATTTCAAACTGTTTTTTGGTTTGCATTGGAGAAAATATAATATTGTGTCCGTAATTACTTACAGTTGAAGAAACTGTATAGAGCAGGAATTCCGCATCCGTTATTTAAGCCTTTTCCGTCCGCAGTGTCTTCTGCAGGCATTTTCACGTATCTTTCCGTTATACGCCGTTTCCCGCCGCCATGCTGTCCTACCGTATTTCCGGCCTCCACGAAGAGTCGTTTCCTCCGTTTCTTCCCTGTCTCACTCCGGCTTTTCCCGGGTCTCCGCTCTTAAAGCAAACGCTGGTTTCCGCTTTCTTGGTTCCACCCGGGGATTGTGTACCGCAACGTGCTGCGTCACCGGTCCAGGGTATAACAGGTAAAAGGAAGGACTGTCTTTCAAGGTCTCTCCCATTCTCAGGATGGAGATGTATTCACCCTTCTCCCGGAGCGGCAGAAACACTCTGCTCCTTCTCCGTTTCCGCCTTAATCAACTGAGCATTTCCCCTCCCGGGAGGAAATGCTTCTACTTCCTTCCGGAGCGCGAGAGTGCGATTTCTTCTGCGATTGTGCGGATTACCTTACGAGCATCGAGAGGCTTTGCGATATGAGCATTCATTCCGGCCTTCTTCGTGGCGATTCTGTCTTCCACGAAGGCGTTGGCTGTCATCGCGA
>CAVILL010000069.1:0-11641 GCA_963643635.1 Sphaerochaetaceae bacterium
TGATCGCTTACGTCGACAGTTTCCTCAACTTCCTCATCACAAACCCGGCCGGTTGACGGTTTAACCTGGTCGGTTGACGGTTTAACCTGGTCGGTTGCATTTCCGACTACTGTTATGTCTCTGAGGCTGTCTCTGATGATTTCAAGCATCAGTTCCACGAACACTGCACAGTCGGCAACCCTTCCGGACTCGTTGAACGCTTCATAGTAGTCAGACTGTCTCGACTGGATAAGCTCTTCAACGGGAAGCCAGAAGAACATCTCCTTCCAGACTCCGAGAAGCATACTGTGCCACATTCTTCCCGTACGGCCGTTGCCGTCCTGAAACGGATGTATGTACTCGAATTCATAGTGAAAGACTGCACTCTTTATAAGCGGATGCAACCCGGACCTCTGGTACCAGGAGAAGAGACTGCTGATGAGGTACGGAACAGAAGAAGCAGGAGGTGCCACATGAACAAGATTGTTTCTTCCGTCAAAAATTCCCACACTTCCCGAGCGGAACCTTCCGTTTTCGGGAACAAGTCCCTTCATCATCAGTCCGTGCGCTCTGAGCAGGTCATCAACGGACAGAGGATTCAACGACAGCATGAGTTCATAGGCTTCATAGGCATTCTGAACTTCCCTGATTTCATTCGGATTACCGAGGATTCTCTTGCCGTCGATAATTGCCGTCACCTGTTCAAGAGAGAGAGAATTGTTCTCGATTGCAAGAGATGAATGAATTGTGCGGATGCGGTTCTGCCGTCTCAGATGAGCCTTGATTGTTCCTCCCTGAAGAACCGTAATGCGTCCGATCTGCTCACTGATTTCTCCAATCAGGGTAATCATTCTGTCTGTAGTATGAAACAGGGGCTTGTATTCATCCATCACCGTCACTCCGACTATCTCGTCCACCACAATTGAACACGTTCAAATGAACGAAAGCAAAGAAGCAGGCTGCGTCTTCCCTGCTCCTCCACAGTATATTCGTTCCCGTCGTTCCTGTTCAACGGAAAACGGGGAAGGCAGTCTTCTTCGCGGGCTGTCTTAATTACAGGACCGGACCGGATTCAAGGCTGTGTAGAAAAGAGTGAGGACGGGAATACGTCGTCTTCCGGAAGATGAAACAGTATGCCGTACTCTGATTTCCATTCTCTTTTCTTCTCCCGTGACGGAAATATGGAGTACAATGCTTGAGGAGGCATTATGATGAAGCACATTGTCTGTCTTGGAGATTCCAATACCCACGGCTACGCAGCAGATACAAACGACACCTCGGACGGTTCCAACCGCTTCAGCGAGGAGGAGAGATGGACCCGTCTCCTTGAGAAGGAGCTCGGAGAGGAGGACTACCTCGTTCTCGAGGAGGGGCTGGGGGGAAGAACGACAGTATTTCCCGATCCGCTTCATGAGGGCATGGACGCTCTCGGTGTCATCTACCCCCTTCTCATGAGCCACGAGCCCGTGGACCTTCTCATCATAATGCTGGGGACCAACGACACGAAGGAGCGCTTCAATGCCTCCCCTCTCGTGATTTCCTGCGGCCTCGAGAGACTGATAAGGAAAGCGAAGGACACAGAGTGCTGGAGAGACGGAAAGCCGAATATCCTGGTTGTCTGTCCGCCCCCGATAAGGGAGGAGTTCAGGGAGGTCTTCGATGTCGAGTGGATGGGATCGGACTGTGTCCGGAAGAGCCGTGAACTTCCCCTCTACTATGAAAAGGTATGCCTCAGGAACAATGTGAGGTTCTTCAACGCAGTGAACTGTGAATTCAACAGGGTCGACTGCATGCACCTCACACGTAAGGGACACAGGGAGCTTGCATCTTCTCTCGTTCCTCTTGTGAGGGAAGCTACTTCCTCCGTCTGAAGCGGCTCCTGAATTCTTCCTTCTCCCTTTCCTTTTCGAGGTATTCCTCCTCGCTTATCCCCTCGAGTGCGGCGCACTCGGCGGGGGTGAGGTGCTTCCTGTAGTTCTTCTCGAGAAAGAACGAGGAGAGGAGCGCCCAGAGAGATGGCGTTATGAATGCCGGTGACCAGTACTGGACGGTCCAGACTGTAAGCTCTGTTGAAAGAAGAACGAGAACGAGAGTCGAGGGAAGGTGTGCAAACACGAAAGTGAACGATGTCCTTATTGTTTTCCCCGTACTCATCTCGAAGCGTCCGAGCATCGGGAAGATGTTGATCATCGTTCCCGCGGGGATTATCAGGAGAACGTAGTAGAAGGTGAAGAGAAAGGCTCCGGCGCGTGTCGAGGAGTTCTCCTTCATCACGAGGTACCCCAGTACTATGAGAACAATGACGGGAATGCAGATAAGTGTGAGGACCATCCCCTGCTTAAGGTTCTTTCTGAAAGATTCAAAGTAGGTTCTGAAGGGCGTGTTGTCACCGTAGCGGAATTCCTTCACGACTGCCGTATAGAGTGCGGAGAGAGCCGGCCCGAATGTGACGACGCCGAGAGATATGAATACCGTACACAGGGAGAGGCCGACGAAATCCACGGCCCTGCCCAGTGCCCGCCAGGGCTGACTCTCGGGATTGAAGAAGGTCATCAGAGGCCCATCTCCATTATCTTCTCACAGATGAGGTCCGAGAGCTTTCTGTGACTCTCCGGAGGAAAGTGTATTCCGTCTGTGTCCGACGGCTTTATGTACGGCGACGGATCGAGGAACTCCACACCCGCTGCTTCGGCTACCCTCTTCATCGTCTCCGGGTAGAGTCTGCTCTCCTTTATCATATCTTCCGGGAGAGCTGTCGTCTCACCGTAGGGAAGCGGGGAGACGAGAAGTATTCTGGCGCCGTGCGGGAAGACGGGAGTCTTCGTGCGGAATATCGCATCGGCGTTCTTTATGATGCGCACTATCTCCGCTATTCCGAGTTCTATCCGGCTCATATGATGGTCGCAGAGGTCGTTCGTGCCGAGCATGACGACTGCCGCATCCAGCGGCATCTGGCTCTTGAGGACATAGCCCAGGGCCTTCTTTCCGTTCAGGAGGTCGTCGAAGCCGGTGTCGAAGACGGTGGTGCGGCCGCTGAGGCCCTCCTCGACGACTTCGTAATTCTCCCCGAGCTTCTTCTCGAGAAGCTTCGTCCAGCGGGTGTTCTCGTCGTATCTTTCAGCGGTGCCGGGGATGTAGCCCCAGGTGTTCGAGTCTCCGAATGCAAGTATTCTCTTCTTCATTCTGCAGCCTCCGGATGCTTCTGCAGGAAATGGTAATACGCTCCCAGAATTCCCGCCTCGTTGTCGTACTTCGCCTTCACTATATCTGTGGCACTTCCGATGAGAGGGTTGATGGATGCGCGGTATTTCCGTCTTACTGCGTCGACGAGATCCTCGTTCTTCATTATGCCGCCGCCGAGTACGATGACGGCCGGATTGAGTATATACGAAAGCGAAACGAGTCCGTCGGCAATGGATGAGGTCATTGTTTCGAGAGCCGACAGGCAGTCTCTGTCGCCCTCTCCGGCTTCCTTGACGACCCTGAGGCCGTTGTATGAGCCCTCAGGAAGATTCTTCATCTTCTCGACTCTTCTCACGAGGGCCGTAGTACTGCCCATACTCTCGAGAGTGCCGCCCTCGACCTTTATGTAGCCCACTTCCGCGGCCGAGAAGGTATGGCCCCTGAGGAGCTTTCCACCTTCCGTGAAGCCTCCTCCGATTCCGGTTCCGACGGCAATGGAGAGAACGCTCTCACATCCCTTCCCCGCGCCGGAGATGCTCTCCGCAATCGCGACACAGTTAACGTCGTTCTCGACTTCGACAGAAAGTAGCGTCTTCTCCTCTAGGAACCTCTTCACTTCGAATCCCGTATAGCCGGGAACCTGCGGAAGGGAGAAGAAGACCCTGCCGTGAACGGAGTCTATCATAGCAGTGGAGGACACCGGAAGGCCCGAGAGAGTGTATTTCTTCCTGTATTCCTCCGCCTTCTCCACGAGTTTCAGCATCCACACCTCCGGTCCCTTCCCGGCCTCCGTCGGAAACTGCGAGAACTCGAGAATATCGCCGTCAGAGTTGATTATGCCGTACTTCACGGCCGTTCCGCCTATGTCGAAGGAGAGGAAGTATTTCATTCAGGCTTCAATCGCCTCCGTGTATTTCTTCGTTATGAGCTGTGGCCGGGTTATCGAGGAGCCGACGACGACTGCAAACGACCCCAGGTCGAGTACCCTTCTCGCCTTTTCCGGGGAATCGATGTTGCCTTCGCAGATTACGCGGTGCTTCACGCCTTTTATGACGTCTCTGAGGATCCTGAAATCATCTGCCTCTATCCTGAGGCCTCTGCTCTCGGGGGTGTAGCCGACCATCGTCGTACCGATGAAGTCGAATCCGAGTTCGTCTGCGTAGAGACATTCCTCGACTGTCGAGCAGTCAGCCATGAGAAGCTGATCGGGGAATTCCTTCTTTATTTCCCGGAAGAATTCCTCAAGAGTCTTACCCTCGGGCCTGAGCCTCGCCGTTGCATCGAGTGCGATAATCTCGGGCTTAACGGCCATAAGCTCCCTGATTTCCTTCATAGTCGGCGTTATGTAGATTTCGCTGTCAGCGTAATCTCGCTTGATTATGGCGATTATCGGGAGGTCGACATTCTTCCTTATCTCGAGAATATCTTCGGGAGTGTTGGCTCTGATGCCCTTTGCACCGCCTTCTGCGGCAGCTCTCGCCATTCTTCCCATGATGAAGGACGAGTGCAGCGGTTCATTCGGAAGAGCCTGGCACGAAACAATCAGCTTACCTTTGATTTTATCGAAAACATCATTCATGGATAATTTCTCCTTTTCTATAACTCCTCCGGTCGTTATCATAACAGCGGAGGAAGACTCATGAAACCTGATTATTCAACTTTTTCACGCATACACAGAGCTATCGACTACCTCAATTCCCACGATATCTCGACTCTCCCGGACGGGAAGACCGTCATTGACGACGACATCTACATCAACGTCATGGAAGCGGACACGAAGAGAGAGAACATATTCGAAGCCCACAGAGAATACATCGACATCCACTACATAATCGAAGGCGAGGAGAAGATTCTCACAGCCCCGGTAGAGAAGATGACGGTTACCCGGGAATACTCTCCTGAGAGCGACAGCATTCTCGGCACTGCAGACGCAGCCGACGAACACGTGATCCGTAAGGGACAGTACTGCATAACGATGCCCGGGGAAGCGCATTCACCATGCCGCTCTGTGACAGCCCCCCGGCATATCAGGAAGGCTGTCTTCAAGGTGCGATACTAGAGTCTCGCTACAGCCTCGTCTATCATCTTCACGCTTCTCTCGACGATTTCCCTGTCGGCTTCCGTATAGGGATAGAGAGGAGCTCTGACTCCGCCGAGGTCCAGGCCTTCGCGGATTCTTATCACTTCCTTCATAGTTGCATAGAGGTTGCTCCTGCCTGAAGCGAGCACGGAGATGATTGCATCGGCATCGTTCTGTACAGCCCTTGCCTTCTCGATATCACCCTTCCCGACGAGGTCGAATATTGCAAGATAGAGTTCGCTCATGACCGCATACGTTCCCCCGATTCCGCCGTCGGCTCCGATGGCAAGTCCGGAGACGAGCTGCTCGTCGGGTCCGTTGAAGACGATGAAGTCTCTTCCGCCCTTTGTCCCTTCCGCCTTGAAGCACTGAATGTCCTGGGTGGGCATGCTCGAGTTCTTGACGCCCGTCACTCTCGGATTCTTCAGCATTTCCCTGAGGAGCGATACCGTAAGAGCCGTTCCCGCAAGCTGGGGAATGTTGTAGATGAAGAAGTCCGTGTTCGGGGCAGCAGAGGAAATATCGTTCCAGTACTTTGCAACCGCATGCTCCGGAAGCTTGAAATAGATGGGAGGAATGGAGGCGATTGCGTCGACGCCGAGGCTCTCTGCGTGCGCTGCAAGCTCCATCGAGTCCTTCGTGTTGTTGCATGCGACGTGGGCGATGACCGTGACCTTTCCCTTCACCTCTTCCATCACGGCCCCCAGGAGCTTCTTCCTGTCTTCGACGCTCTGGTAGATGCACTCCCCCGAGCTTCCCCCGACGTAGAGGCCCTTCACCCCCTTCTTCACGAGAAGGGATGCGAATGCCTTCGTTCTCTCTGTACTTATTTCTCCGTCATCTCCGTAGCATGCGTAGAATGCCGGTATGATTCCCCTGTATTTATCTGTATGTGACATTTCTGTTCTCCTTTGCTTAACCCTTTACGGCGCCCATCGTGATTCCCTTTGTGAAATACTTCTGGAAGATGAGGAAGACGACGATGATAGGTACGGAAGCAAGGGCGGCGCCTGCCATGATGATTCCGAAGTCCGTGCTGTTCTCGGCCTGCATGGTTGCAATTCCGAGAGATATGGTCAGATTACTCGACTTGCTGAGCATGATGAGCTGCATGAAGTAATCGTTCCAGCTGTTGATGAATGTGAAGATGGCAAGTGCTCCGATTCCAGGCTTGATCATCGGAACGACGATTTCGACGAAGGTCTTCGCTTCGCTCGAGCCGTCGATGCGTGCCGCCTCGAGCATTTCACGGGGAATGCTCTCCGAGAACTGCTTCATGAGGAATACACCGAAGGGCCAGCCGACTGTGGGGAATATGACGGCCCAGAGGGTGTCATAGAGCCCGAGTGTGCTCATCTCCTTTATGAGAGGTATGAGGATGACCTGCTTGGGGAGTGCCATTGCACATACGATGAGGGAGAAAAGAAGCTTCTGACCGTAGAAGCGCTTCTTCGCGAGTGCATATCCCGCCATAGATGCCGTTATGCACGTGAGTACCATTGCCGCCACGGCCATGAAGACCGTATTCACGAGCCACCTGATTGCTCCCGGGACCTTCGGGCCGTTGATGCCGAAAAAGGTGAAGAGCGGAGCGCTGCGTTTGCTGAAGAGACGGTCGAAGTTATCGAGTACCCATTCGCTCGGCCACCAGATCGGAGTTGCCGAGTTGATCTCCCTGGAGTTCTTGAACGCACCCGTGATAATCCAGTAGAGGGGGAAGATCGAGAGCGCCGCAAGAAGGATGATGAGAATCACGCAGATTATGTAGTACGCGCTTTTATTCTGTCTGTTCAAATCCATACCAGCCTCCTACTTCTCTCTTGCAACCGCGAACTGTACTGCACTTAAAAGTGCGATGAAGAGCGCAAGGATGATTCCCATTGCGTTTCCGTAACCGAATCTGTAGAGCTTGAATGCCGTGTAGTAGATATAGTACATGACCGTCTGGGTGGAGTTGTTGGGTCCGCCGGACGTCAGGAGCTGTATCAGGGCGAAGCACTGGAAGCTGTTGATTGTCGTGATGACGACTATGTAGAGTGTCGTCGGCATGATCGAAGGCCACTTGATGCGCCAGAAGGTCTGCATGTTCGTGGCTCCGTCGACCTCGCCCGCCTCGATGAGAGTCGGGTCCACGTTGCCGAGTGCGGAAACGTAGAGGACTATCGGCTGGCCGACACTTGTTGTCAGAAGAATGACGATAATGCACCAGAGGGCTGTGGAGGTGTTGCCGAGCCAGTTGACGTTGCTGTCAATCACACCAAGTCCCTTCAGGACATAATTGAGAACGCCGTAGTAGTTGTTGTAGATCCATTTCCATACAACGGTTACTGCGACCGAGCCCGTTACGACGGGGAGATAGAAGATGCATCTGAAGGCGCTGAGTGCCCAGTTCTTCATCTTGTAGATCGTGGTTGCAACCCAGAGGGAGAATGCCGTCACGACCGGAACCGAGACTATGACGATTATGAATGTGTTCTTCAGTGCCTTGATGAATACGGGATCCTGCCAGAGTTCCACATAGTTTGCAAAGCCTATGAAGACATCGGCCTTCTTTGCGTTGAGGCTTGCATCGAAGAGACTCGTCCAGAGACAGAGAATCATCGGGAAGATAACGAAACCAAGGAAGAATATAAGGCTCGGCAGAAGGAAGAGGTACGCGGATACTGTCTCGCGTCTTCTTATCGCCTTGCTCATTGTCATCGGTTGTGCCATTTCATTTTACCTTAAATAAAGCCCTGCCCCATAAAGGAACAGGGCTTCTCTGCGGGCCCCGCGGGGAGCCCTTCAATCATTCAATCAGTTAGCTGCTGCGTTAGCCTGATCCGTGTAGCTCTTGAGAGTTGTCGGGATGTCTGCGCCTGCGCCTACTGCCTGGAGCATGTTCCACCAGCATGTTCTTGCATTAGCCCAGCCTGTTGTGACCTGATAGTAGTCGCCGAGGTACTGCATGAGGACGTTGTAGTCGTTCATGATGGAGTTGTCAGCCCAGATGTCGCCGAGGTCGTCGCCGTCTGCAACCGTGCGAGCTGCAAAATACTTAGCTGTCTTGATGGCGTCTCTTGTGCCATTGCCGTCACAGAAGTACTTGACGAACTTCTTTGCGTTCTCGATTCTCGTCTCGTCGCCGTTGTCGAAGATACCGAATCCCCAGATACCGCCGTTAAGCTGTGTAACGCCTGTCTCGGACGGGAAGGACATGAAGACGATCTCCTCGCCTGCATCTGTTCTGTCGCCTGTGAGCTGCTGAGCGATGTTCCAGCAGAATGCCATCTTGAGTGTGCCGTTTCTGAAGAGGTTGATTTCCTCTCCGCCGTTGATAGCTGCGTCGAATGCGATTCCGTCGAGTCCCCTGAGTGTCTCGAGAGCCTTGATGTTCTCTTCCGAATACCATGTGTAAGCTGTGTGGTCAGCGTTCGTGAATGTTCCGCCGTAGAGGCCGTTCACGAGAACTCTTGTTCCCTGGTCGCCGCCCTGTCCGCCGCAATATACAGCGCCGACTGTTGTGCCGTAGTAAGCATAGAGAGCCTTGACTGCAGCGATGAAGTCATCTGTTGTCCATGTTCTTGTCTCGAGGTTTACATACTTGTCTGCACCTGCTGCCTTGAATGCATCAAGGTTGATGGCCATACAGTGAGCTGTCATGACGAGAGGATACTCATAGAGCTTTCCGTCAGCTGTCTCACATGCGTTGAGAGTAGCTGCGATGAGCTGTGTTCTGTCCTCTGCATCGAGAAGATCGGACATGTCGACCATGTAGCCCTTTGCGCCCCAGTTGGCAACGAGTCTCTCGGGTCCTTCCATGATGAGGTCGGGAGCCTGTCCTGCAGAAAGAGCTGTGTTGACCTTGTCGTCGCCGTCTGTATATGTAAGATACTGAACTTCGACTTCAATGCCGGTCTCTGCTGTGAATGCATCTGTAAGAGCCCTTACTGCTTCTTCATTTCCCCAATCACCGATCGGATATGTCCAGAGAGAAATAGACTGTGTCTCTGCTGTTGCCTGAGCTGCTGCGCCCTGTGCACTGAGTCCCATAAGGACCATTGAGAGTGCCAATAATACGATAATAGCCTTTTTCACTGTTGTTCCTCCTTTTTCGAATAACAGCAACGCCGCAATACGGGGCGTCTGAATATACTGTACATTAGATATATTGATATGGCAAACAAAAAATTAAAAATTATTGTAAATTCTCTCCGAGCCGCCATAAAACGCAGAGAATACAGTTAATTCAGAAATAGCAACAAGTTAACAGAAAGCCCGTCCTATTCTCTTGTACTTCAGCCTTTTACCTCTGATAAAAATGAAAGGGAAGCAGAAAAGATTACTTCTGGTAGAATCAGGAGGACGGACTGCCCCTTCTCTTCACGGCAGAGTCCCGGATTTTACATATCGGAATCATCGGGCACGGAACTTTGTACTCAGAAGAACAGTGGGAAGGTGCTGCGGTCCATGTCCGCGAGGCGTTAAAGTTCCTCGTACTCAGGTCTTCGTCCATGGACAGAATCCAAAAGAATCATCCCGAAACCGAAATTCTTCCTTATCCCATCCATGCCTACCTCACTGATTAAGACTGATTTTATCACACAAGAGGCTGAATCGGCCCGCTGTTGGATTCCGTATATCAAAAAGGCGGAATTTATGCCATAATCCTCCGCTTATGAAAAAGAATGATTCTGCCCTCACCCTTCGCGGTACGCTTCTCGGAGTCGTCGGACTCGCGTTCATTACGGCATCATCTATGTACGTCGCCCTCAAAGCCGGTGCCCTGCCCTGGCCGACGGTATTCGTCACCGTCCTCTCGATGACCGTTCTCTCGAAGGCGAAGAATTCCTCACTCGAGGAGATCAACTGCACACATACCCTCATGAGTGCGGGAAGCATGGTAGCCGGAGGACTTGCGTTCACCGTTCCCGGCCTCTGGATGCTCTCCCCCGATAATGAGATTTCTCTCGTATCGGTGATGACTGCCTCCGTCGTCGGAGCGGTACTCGGAACACTCTTCACCTCTCTCTACCGCCCGTCCCTCATAGAGAGGGAGAAGCTTCCCTACCCGATAGGAGAGGCTTCCTACAGAACCCTCATGACGGCAAAGGACACGAAGAGCTCGCCCTGGCTCTTTACCTCTCTCGGACTCTCGGGAGTCTTCGCCTTCGTCAGGGATTTCTTCGGAAGGATTCCCACACTTATAAACATATACGGCGGCTCCGCTCTCGTTCCGGGGCTCCAGTTCTACGTTTCCCCGATGGCTCTCTCCATCGGCTCGATAATCGGTCCCGTCCTCGCATTCTTCTGGGTACTGGGGATGGTTGCGGGCTACTTCATTCTCACTCCCGTCGGAATAAGGACCGGGCTCTTCTCCTCGTTTGAGGACGCTGACTCCTTCCGCTCCTCCCTGGGACTGGGAATCATGATAGGAACCGGCTTTGCAGTAGCCGTAAAGGCCGTCTGGAACATCGTCCGTAACAGAAAGAGCGGAAAGATCGAGGTGAAGAACAGGAAGAACGCCCTCGTCTCAATCATTCTCGTCGTATTCTCCGTCATCGTCCTCACACTCCTTACCGAGATGACTCTTCTTGAGAGCATCCTCACCGTAGCGGGAGCTGCGGTTGCGACATACCTCTCGAGCATGCTCACGGGTCAGACCGGAATAAATCCGATGGAGGTATTCGCCATCCTCGTACTCCTCGCAGTCCACGCACTCTGCCGCACGGGACTGACGGCGTCGTTCACGCTTGCGGCGACTGTCGCAGTCGCATGCGGACTCAGCGGCGACGTCATGAACGATTTCAAGTCCGGCTCCCTCGTGGGCACGAATCCCCGTGACCAGGTGAGAGCCGAAGCAGTCGGAGGAATAACCGGAGCGGTCATCGCCACCTTCGTCATATTCCTCATGAAGGACGTCTTCGTCTTCGGCAGTGCCGAAATGCCCGCCCCGCAGGCAAAGGCCGTCGCAGCCCTCTCGGGAGGACTCGAGAATCCCGCGGCCTTCTGGATAGGCGTCGCAGTCGGAGCTGTCATGTTCCTCTTCTCGCTGCCCTCCTCGGCATTCGGACTGGGAATGTATCTCGGAACGTATATAACGGTATCTGTCGGGGCCGGTGCGCTGATCACCTGGATAATCAGAAAGATAAGCGGAACACCCGAAACGGAGAACAGGGTGAACCTCGTCTCCTCGGGACTCCTCGGAGGCGAAGGCACCGCAGGCGTCATCATCGCCTTCATAACCCTCTTCAGAGGCTGATGATAACCTCCTTGGAGAAAAGTAAAAAACAGAGTCTGACTACTAGAACAAAATGGAAAAATGTTCTATGTTTCTCTCTGTTGAAATGAGACAATAGCTCAGTTGGATAGAGCATCAGTTTGCGGAACTGAGGGTCGGAGGTTCGAATCCTCTTTGTC
>CAVILL010000070.1:0-4449 GCA_963643635.1 Sphaerochaetaceae bacterium
CATCTTTTGCTGTAATTTCTCCGTGCAGTGTGCTTCTGTTTTCTCTTCTGTCGTGTATACTTTCCCCCGGAGGCAGTCATGTCAATTTTCGAGCAGGATGATTACGAAGACGAAGAAGACAGAAAGTTCAACGAACATGTGAAGAAGTATGAAGGTGTTCTCGATATGTTCGAGAAGGACCTCGGGGGATTATCGGAAAAGACAAGGAACAGTCATGTCGGCAATGCGGGGCTCTTCGTCAACGATTTCTTCTACAGATACGAAATCAAAGACCTTGAGGACGGAGCGATGAGTCTGTTCTCGTTCTTCGACTTCTTCAACGACAAGTGCATGTGGTCAACGCCGTATAATACCCGGCAGATGGGCGCAAGCATAAAGAAGTTCTACAAGAGCATGTATGCTCACGACAAAGTCGACAAGGCGACTCTTCAGCTCGTTCTCGATACTGTAAAGGAGAATCTCGACGATTGGGTCGGAGCGAGTGAGTTCAGTCTCTCGGGAGACTGGGATGACGGGGATCCCTTCGAGATGGAGAAGACGCCGGAAATGAAGGAGATGGAAAGGCAGTTCTCCATTTTCAGGAAAGCTGTGAAGAAAGAAACTGCGGGACGGTTGTTCGGGCAGATGGTTTCCTCCTTTCTCTTCGAATACCTTCCTGAAAAAACAGTTGACAACATTCATGACGGAATAAGTGTAATCGACAGTTTTCTTGATGGATATTCAGGAGGAATGTTTTTTTCCTTTTTCGTCGAGAGCATCAGAAGGTTCTACAGATGCATGCTTCTCAATGATGAAATCAACCGGGGTGAGTATGCCGAAGTCTATGACTGCCTCCTCCCTCGCGGTGTAATGCCTTTGATGAAAGAAGGAGAAGAGATTGCCGAAGCTGTAGAGGCTGCAGCTCTGACTTCTGGAAGCCGATGAGAATATTTCTTAAGTGAAGTTGAATTCCGTCGACTGGATATACCCGTCTTCTGTGCTATACTCTCTCTATGGACGCACGAGAAGAAATGAGGAAGCTGACAGAGCTTCTGACGGTTTATCAGGACAAGTATTACAAGGAAGGGGTGTCACTCGTCGAAGACAGCGAGTACGACAGACTCACGGACAGGCTCATAGAGCTGGAGAAGGAGTACCCCCAGTACGCATCTCCCTCGTCTCCGACAAGGCGTGTAGGCTCCGACCTCACGAACGACTTTCCGGAAGTGGAGCATACGATTCCCGTTCTTTCGCTGGACAAGGCTTACTCGAAGGATGAGGTTCTCTCCTTCTTCTCCCGTTCCATAGAGAAGGAGGGCGGGGAACTGAGTTTCGTCGCAGAGGAGAAGATCGACGGAATATCGATGGTGCTCTACTATGAGGACGGCGTCCTCACGCGCTGTGTCACGCGCGGCAACGGCAGCGTCGGCAACGACGTTACGCCGAACATCGTTACAATCCGCAGCATTCCCCTCGAGCTTCCGGAGAAGATAGATATCGCGGTGCGTGGAGAAGTGTACCTTCCGAAGGCGGATTTCGAGAGGGTCAACGCGACTCTCAGTGAGGACGAGAAGGCTGCCAATCCCCGTAACCTTGCGGCGGGAACTGTGAGGAGACAGAAGAGTTCGGATGCGGGAAAGGTTCCTCTCGACATGTACTGCTACGAGGGCTTCTGGAGCGACAAGTCCCTTACGCCTCCTGACCACCTCCACATACTGAGAAAGCTCAGGGACCTCGGGTTCCGCATAAACCCCGATTTCGGCTATATAGCACGTACCGTCGAAGACGCAGAGAAGGGACTCCGAGATGCGGGGCTTGAGGAAGGCAGGGCGTACTCGTTCGACTCTCTTTCTTCATACATATCCGAAATGACTGAGAAGAGGCCTCATCTCGACCACGAAATCGACGGCCTCGTCTTCAAGATAAACGAACTCGACGTCAGGGAGAAGTTCGGTTACACCGTCCATCACCCCAGATGGGCGGTTGCCTACAAGTTCGAATCCCCGAAGGCTGTATCGAAACTCGTCGGAGTGACATGCCAGGTCGGCAGAACGGGAAGGATAACTCCTGTTGCCGAAATCGAAGCCGTTCACCTCGGAGGTTCTACTGTGAGAAGGGCGACTCTCCACAACCAGGAATACATCGACGAACTCGAGCTTGCCGTCGGCGACACCGTCTCGATAACAAAGCGCGGTGACGTAATCCCCGCTGTTGAGGAGGTTACGGAGAAGAACGAGGAGGGCAACACGACATACCGCATGCCTTCCGTCTGTCCCTGCTGCGGCACTCTTCTCGAAGAGCGCGGTGCGCATCTCTACTGCCCGAACTATCACTGTCCGGACCAGGCGAAGGGCAGAATCTCGTTCTTTTCGTCCCGTGAACAGATGGATATAGAGACACTCGGCCCCAAGACAGTGGGAATACTCTATGACGAGGGAATTCTGAGGGAGGTGGAGGATATCTACAGCGCAGACTATGCCCCCGCCGCGGATATAAAGGGAATGGGCGAGAAGTCCGTCGAAGCAATCAGGGCGAGCGTGGAAAAGTCGAAGGAGCAGCCGTACCGTACGGTACTTGCCTCCCTCGGTATTCCCGAAATCGGAAAGAAGAGCGCCGAGATTCTCATCTCCGGCGGCTTCGACAGCATAGACAGGATAATACAGTCTTCCGTCGACGGAGACATAACGGCATTCACCAGTATAAAGGGAATGGGTGAGGAGACGGCGAAGAACATCATCAGGACATTCAAAGACGAGAACTTCATGCGCATGGTCACCTCCCTCAGAGCTCACGGTCTCCACTTCTCCCTCGATATGGACAGGAAGGATGACGACAGCCTCGAGCAGATCTTCGCGGGAGAGGTGTGGTGTGTCACGGGAAGCTTCGACAACTTCAATCCCCGCTCGAAGGCGATGGACGAAGTCGAGAAGCGTGGAGGACGCACTGTGAGCTCCGTTACGGGCAGGACCACGCACCTCCTTGCAGGCAGGGGCGGAGGCGGCAAGAGAGCTGAGGCGGAGAGGCTCGGCGTTACCATCGTAACAGAAGACGAATTCATGGCCATGCTGGGGAGGAAGGAGGAGAAGAAAGATGATGTCCAGGGCCTTCTTTTCTGAAAAATTAACTGAATGTATATGGAAAAGCGGGGTCTAATTAAATATCCTTGTCTCAAATTCATTTTTCCGGAGGATACGCAATGAACGAACTTGCCGTTGAACTCAATGAAGCATTGAAGAACACCCCTGCGGAGGACCTTCTTTCGAAAAGGGGAAAGGGCATCTATTTTCCCAAAGGCATAGTCGCACAGTCTGCAGAGGCAGGCGAGAAGGCGAAGAGATACAATGCGACGGTGGGGCTCGCCACCGAGAACGGAGAGCCGTTCTGCCTGAGTGACATCTATTCCTCGTTTGTTCCCGGAACAATGAAGAAGAAGGAGATCTTCTCCTACGCACCCGGCGGAGGTGACAGGGAGCTCAGGGCTCTCTGGAAGGAGAGAATGATAGAGAAGAACCCGTCTCTGAAAGGAAAGCTCTTCAGCGGCTCCACTGTCACGGCGGGGCTCACTCATACGATATCCCTCATCTCCTTCATGTTCGTCGATGAAGGCGACGAGATAGTATGCCCCGACCTCTTCTGGGACAACTACGAGCTCATCTTCGAGAACTATGCGGGCGGAAAGCTGAAGACATTCAGCACATTCGAGAACGGAAGATTCAACGTGCAGGGTATGAAGAAGGCTCTCGAGGAGACGGAGGGAAAGACTGCACGGCTCATCCTCAACTTCCCCAACAACCCCACGGGCTATACTCCATCGAAGGATGAGGCAGAGGCCATCGTGAAGGCCGTCACCGAGGTCGCTGGAGGCGGAAAGAAGATTCTCGTCATCTCGGATGACGCGTACTTCGGACTCTTCTACGAGAACGAAACGGAGAAGGAATCGCTCTTTACGTATCTCTGTGACGCACACGAGAACATCCTCGCCGTCAAGGGCGACGCCGCGACGAAGGAGGAGATGGTCTGGGGCTTCAGAATCGGCTTCGTCACATACGGCGGAAAGGCATTCGATAAAAAGGCCCTCGATGCACTCGAGAAGAAGACGCTCGGCGCCGTCAGATGCACGGTATCGAACTGCGACAGACCCGGTCAGTCGCTGCTGCTGCACGCAATGAGAGACGGAAAACATTACGAAGAAGACAAGAAATATCTTTTTGATACGATGAATGAAAGGTACACTGTAATGAAGAAGGCTGTCGAAAGGCATTCGGGAAGTGCCGTACTGAAGGCGTACCCCTTCAATTCCGGCTACTTCATGGCCTTCGACACCACCGGACACAGTGCGGAGGAGCTGAGAATCCACCTGCTCGAGAAGTATTCCATCGGTGCGATAAACATCATGGGACGTACTCTGCGCCTTGCATTCTGCTCTGTGGAGAAGGACAAGATCGACGACCTTGTCGATACGGTATACAG
>CAVILL010000070.1:4713-11615 GCA_963643635.1 Sphaerochaetaceae bacterium
CGCTCGTACATGAAGCTTTACAGGGATTTCCAGGAAAGAGCGAAGAAGGCGGCAGACGCCGAGTTCGTGAAATACAGAGAGGATCTGGCAGAGATCCTGAAGGAGGAGGAGAACAGAAATGGCTAAACAGCATACATTCAGAATCGAGACGATAGGAGAAGCGAAGATTCCTTCTCCCATCCAGATGTCGGCAAAGCCCGGAGACGGACAGGCCGATTACGTCGAGGACAGCGACAAGATCTATCTCGACATCGACCACAAGCCGGGAGCTGGAGAGGATGAGATAGACCTTCTCGAACTCGCGGGCCCCAGGAAGATGATCTACTTCAACCCAAAGCGAGTCCATGCTGCAATCTGTACCTGCGGCGGAATATGTCCGGGACTCAACAATGTCATAAGAAGCGTCGTCAGATGCTTCTGGTACCGTTACGGTGTCAGGAGGATAAGCGGCATTCCGTTCGGTTACCTGGGACTCCTTGCGGACTCTCCCTGGCCGATGATCGAGCTCAACCCCGACGTCGTCGACGAAATCCAGGAGAAGGGTGGTACGATTCTCGGCTCTGCACGCGGCGGCGGAAAGGAAGTGGAGCAGATAGTCGATACTCTCGAGAGGGAGAACATCAACATTCTCATCACGATAGGCGGTGACGGTACCCTCAAGGGTGCTGCGGCCATTGCGGAGGAGATAGAGAAGAGAGGCCTCAAGATTGCAGTCGTCGGTGTTCCGAAGACAATAGACAACGACCTCTCGTTCATCGACACCTCATTCGGATTCGACACGGCTGTCGCTTCCGCGGTTCCCGCGGTGAGAGGCGCTCACGTCGAAGCGAAGAGCGCATACAACGGAATAGGACTGGTGAAGGTCATGGGAAGGGAATCGGGCTTCATCGCTGCCCACACATCCCTCGCGCAGAGCGACGTCAACTTCTGTCTCATTCCGGAGAACCCGTTCGACCTTGACGGAAAGAACGGATTACTGGCACATCTCAGGAAGAGAATGCTCGACCGCGGACATGCGGTAATCCTCGTTGCAGAGGGTGCGGGAACGGACCTCATTCCCCCCACCGGTGAAAGGGATGCGGGAGGAAATCTCCTCTATCAGGACATCGGAACATTCCTCAAGCAGAAGATAAAGGATTACTTCAAGGAGGAGGGAATCCCCGTTTCCGTGAAGTACATCGACCCCTCGTACATCATCCGCTCGACTCCTGCGAACAGCTATGACTCGATCTACTGCGCCAGACTCGGGGCCCATGCGGTCCATGCGGCGATGGCGGGAAAAACGAAGTGCATAGCATCCTCCGTCAACAACCGCTTCGTCTACATTCCGATTGCAGCGGCAGTGGCAAAACGCAACCACGTCAATACCGAAGGCGCGCTCTGGAGGGACGTCCTCGAGAACACGCGTCAGCCCATCAGCATGAAGAACTGAGGAGATACAATGGGAAAAAAGAACAATCTCGACCTTGCGCTCATAGACAGATACTGCCTTTCCTCGAGTCCACTGTACGACATCGTGCCCCTGAAGGTTACATACACCTTCACCGAGCTTGACGAGAACGAACTGAAGGACCTTGAGGAGTTCGCGAACATAGAGGACGGAAAGATCGAGAGATGGCTTCTTGTTCCCGACTGCATCTCGCTCGGTGTTCTGGGCTTTGTAATACAGAGGGCGTTCGGTCTCACACCCTACGCCTTCAATTCCTCCTTCCTCATGGACGAGGAGGAGCAGTCGAAACTCTTCCCGACTCTTGAGAAGGCGCTTCAGTACTGCGGCTCGATCTTCGACAACCCGATGGAGACGGAGTACCTGGACGACCTGTACGACCTTGCCGCCGTAGACAGGAACTTCGTTCCCTCGATTCCCATGGCCATGATGATTCCTCCCGCCGTCACCTACGACAAGGCCCAGGAGACCGTGAAGAAGGAGACGGAGAAGATACGCAGAAACGGCATCGAACTCGACGGCACCGTCTATAAGCTCGACGGCGTTGCGGGAGCCCTCTCCGTCCTCTACGATAAGACACCCACCAAGGATTTCGACTGGTGCGACGAGCTTGTAAAGACACTCGAACTCAAGGATGTCCTCATCCCCCAGGGAAAGAAGCGCCCCGACTTCAGCAGGCGCTTCAACGGCCAGAGAAGCACGACCCAGAAGGGCAGGAAGAAGGGACAGCCCTTCTGCTATAAGCTTTACCTTCATTCCTTCTTCGAGAACGACCCCGCATTCGTCTTCGAAGTCGAGCGTCCCTCGTCAATCGAGCCCCTCATAGAGGAAGGCTACGTGACACTCGAGGACTACCTCGATTCCATCCGCTTCGTCTCGCGCGAAATCAAGGCGGACTGCATCTGCAAGAAGGGATACAACCTCTTCTCCTACGACGAGGATTCCTACTACAACTTCATCATGATGCTCCACAGCCCGATGAGGGATACAGTGGAGGCTGATGCCGTCGCAGCCGGGTGGGAGGAACCGAACCTGGACCTCAGGAAGATCTTCCGTTAGTACTGTTCCGGAGAGGGCATCCGGGGAAATTAATCTCCCAATCATTCATTTTTTATCTATACCTTTCTATTCGTTGTCTGATAGAATTCTCTGCAGTCAGCTGAAAAAGAGAGGAAAACATGGCTAACGAATTCGATTACACAGTCGTCGATGCGGCCCTCGGGAAATGCGGGGCCCAGCAGTCTTCGATAATCGCAATCCTCCAGAGTATACAGGAGCATTATCATTATCTTCCCGAGGAGGTATTTCCGTATCTTTCGGAAAAGCTCGGAATGAGCGAGGCGAGAATATACTCGGTTGCGACGTTCTACGAGAACTTCTCGCTCGAGAAGAAGGGGAAGTACGTCATCAAGTTCTGTGACGGAACGGCATGCCACGTCAGAGGATCCGTTCCCATTCTCGAGAGAGTCAGAGGCGAGCTCGGTGTCAGTGAAAAGAAGAAGACCACCGATGACCAGCTCTTCACGATCGAGACTGTATCGTGTCTCGGAGCATGCGGACTTGCGCCCGTAATGACGGTAAACGACGAGGTTCATCCCGCGATGACACCCGACAAGGCAATGGAAGTCATATACAGCCTCAAGGTGAAGGAGGGTGGAAAATGAGCATACTCAGTACCAGAGAAGACCTCGCAAAGCTCCGCTCCGACATGAAGAGCGGCTACGTCAACCAGAAGAGGAAGATCATCGTCTGCGGCGGAACGGGATGTGTCGCAGGAGGTTCGCTGAAGATATATGACGAGCTGAAGAGACTCATGGAGGAGAAGGGAATCTACGTTTCCGTCGTACTCGAGAAGGAACCCCACGGAGACGAGGTGGGCCTCAAGAAGAGCGGATGCCACGGCTTCTGCGAGATGGGACCGCTTGTCAGAATCGAACCCGAGGGCTGGTTATATACCAAAGTGAAGCTCGAGGACTGCAGCGAGATCGTCGATAAGACAATCGTGAACAACGAATGCGTCGAGCGCCTCAGCTACAGGATCAACGGTCAGATTTACCGCAGACAGGAGGAGATTCCCTTCTATCATCAGCAGTCGAGAGTCGTTCTCGAACACTGCGGAAGAATCGATGCGGACAGCGTCATGGAATACATCGCAATCGGAGGCTACGAAGCCCTCGAGAAGGCTCTCTTCGATATGACCGGTGACGAAATCGTCAGCGAAATCTCGAAGTCCATACTCCGCGGCCGCGGAGGCGGAGGCTTCCCCACGGGAAAAAAGTGGGAGCAGGTGAAGAGAGCGAAGGGAGAGAAGAAGTACGTCGTCTGCAACGGAGACGAGGGAGACCCCGGTGCCTTCATGGACAGATCCATCATGGAAGGCGACCCCCACAGGATGCTCGAGGGTATGATGATTGCGGGACGCGCAGTCGGAGCGGAGGAAGGCTACATCTACGTCAGAGCCGAATACCCGCTTGCAGTCAGAAGACTCCAGAGGGCAATCGACGAGGCGACTGAAATCGGACTACTGGGAGACAACATCCTCGGTTCGGGCTTCAATTTCCGCATCCGCATCGCAAAGGGCGCGGGAGCATTCGTCTGCGGAGAAGGCTCTGCACTCACTGCATCAATCGAGGGAAAGCGCGGTTTCCCGCGTGTAAAGCCGCCCCGTACTACTGAGCACGGTCTCTTCGATTCTCCGACCGTCCTCAACAACGTCGAGACCTTCGCAACAGTTTCACAGATAATCTCGAAGGGAGCGGACTGGTACCTTACAATCGGAACCCCGACAAGCCCCGGAACGAAGGCATTCGCACTCACGGGAAACATCACGAACACCGGTCTCATCGAAGTTCCGATGGGAACGACGCTGAGGAAGATCATCTTCGACATCGGCGGCGGCATGAGAGGAGACGGAGAGTTCAAGGCGGTCCAGATCGGAGGCCCCTCGGGCGCATGCCTGACGAAGGAGCAGCTGGATCTTCCGCTTGACTTCGACAATCTCAAGAGAATCGGAGCGATGATCGGCTCGGGCGGACTCGTCGTCATGGACAGCCACACCTGCATGGTCGAGGTCGCACGCTTCTTCATGCACTTCACCCAGAACGAATCCTGCGGCAAGTGCGTGCCATGCAGAGAGGGTACGAAGAGAATGCTTGAAATCCTCGAGCGCATCGTCGACGGCAACGGAAGGGACGGCGACATAGAACTTCTCGAGGAACTCAGCGACACGATTTCCCACACCGCTCTCTGCGGCCTGGGCAAGTCTGCCCCGAACCCCGTCGTCAGTACGATAAAGAACTTCAGAAGCGAGTACGAGGCACATATCTACGAGCATAAGTGTCCCGCAGGACAGTGTGCGAAGCTCAGGACGATCTACATCGATCCGACAGTCTGCAAGGGCTGCTCGGCATGCTCGAGAAAGTGTCCCGTAGGAGCCATCAGCGGAAGAATCAAGGAACCGTTCCTCATCGATCAGAAGAAGTGCATAAAGTGCGGTTCATGTATCGCGACATGCAAGTTCGGCGCAGTAAAGGAGAAGTGAGGATGAATACCGATTATATGTATGTAGACGGAGCACCAGTCGCAATCAACGGCGAGAAGAACATGCTCCAGGTTATAAGGAAGACGGGCGTCAAGCTCCCGACATTCTGCTACCACACCGACCTCTCGATATACGGTGCATGCCGTATGTGCATGGTCGAGGACGAGAAGGGCAATCTCTATACAGCCTGCTCGACTCCCCCGAAGGCCGGAATGAGCATAAAGACGAATACCGCAAGACTGAGGAAGTACCGCAAGAACATTCTCGAGCTCATCCTTGCAAATCACTGCCGTGACTGCACGACCTGCTCGAACAACCGTTCCTGCAAGCTTCAGGACCTTGCTGTGAGATTCAACATCGAGGGCGTGAGGTTCCCCAACCGCGCGGAGGACAACAGAGTCACGAACTCCTCGTCATGCATCACCTTCGATTCGGGCAAGTGCATCCTCTGCGGCGACTGCGTGAGAACATGCCATGAAGTCCAGAACGTAGGTGCCATCGACTTCGCATTCCGCGGAAGCAAGATGGTGATCTCCACTGCGTTCGGCAAGAGTCTCAGCGAAACCGACTGTGTCGGCTGCGGACAGTGTGCTGCTGCATGTCCGACGGGTGCAATCGTCACGAAGAGCGACATCGACCGCGTATGGGCGGCAATCGAGGACAGGGGCACGAAGACTGTCGTTCAGGTTGCACCCGCTGTAAGAGTCGCTCTCGGCAACATGGCCGGAGTCGAGGAGGGAAAGGACTGTTCTCCTCTCATCTTCTCTGCACTCAGAAAGATGGGCTTCGACGAAGTCTATGATACATCATTCGGCGCAGACGTTACCGTAATCGAGGAAAGCAGGGAGTTCCTGGAGAGGCTTGAAGAGGGAAAGAACCTTCCGATTATCACATCATGCTGCCCCGGCTGGATTCAGTACTGCGAGAAGAGACACCCCGAGCTTCTGGACAATATATCGACATGCCGCTCTCCCATGCAGATGTTCGCTTCTGTCATCAAGGAAGAGAGAAGAGAAGAGGGGAAGAAGCTCTTTTCTGTTGCCATCATGCCCTGTACCGCGAAGAAGTTCGAGGCAGAGAGGCCCGAGTTCAGATCCCGTGACGGCGAACCGAACGTCGATGCAATCATCACGACAGAAGAGCTTTCGCACATGTTCAGGGAAGCCGGAATAATGCTCGGCGATATCGACGGCGAACCGGTTGACCATCCCTACGACTACTCGTCGGGTGCCGGAGTCATCTTCGGAGTCACCGGCGGTGTAACGGAAGCCGTTCTCAGAAACGTCGTTTCCGACAAGTCGAGATCCTCTCTCATGAAGATAGCCAATATCGGGGAAAGAGGGAACGAAGGCATCAAGACATTCGAAGTCACGACAGATGACGGTGTAACACTCCGCCTCGGAGTCGCATCCGGCCTCATGAATGCCGAGAAGCTCATAAAGCGTCTCGAGGGTGGCGAGAAGTTCGATATAATCGAAATCATGGCATGCCCCGGCGGATGTGTCGCAGGCGGCGGACAGCCCTTTGTGCATGCCGATGTGAGAAAGGAAAGAGGCGCGGGACTCTACGAATCCGACAGGATGATGAGCATACGCCATTCCGACCAGAACCCGAGCGTGACGGCGCTCTACGAACGTCTCCTCAACGGACGCGAGCACGAACTGCTGCACGTGAAGTACAGGAAGAAATAACCTCAGGCCCCGGGAAACCGGGGCAATCATAACGATGATTCAGAGAAGGGGAAAGTCATCGAGTCCTTCCGTGTCAGTTGTACGATTTCTGTGTTGATTCTCTGCTATCACAGCCTGTATTAATTTTTTCCAGATTGAAATTCCGCATGATTTGCTGGTTGTTTTTCTGGTTGTTTTTCTGGGTTTTTGTTTTCGCCGCCCAATCTTCTGCCTTAAATGTTTC
>CAVILL010000071.1:0-11470 GCA_963643635.1 Sphaerochaetaceae bacterium
TCAACAATACAATCATTACTTTTACTGACCTTGCCGGAAACGCACTCAGCTGGGCTTCTGCAGGCGGACTCGGATTCAGAGGAGCCAAGAAGTCAACTCCGTATGCTGCACAGACAACATGCGAGACAGCCGGCAAGAAGGCAATGGATTACGGTCTGAGGGAAGTCAACGTCTTCGTCAAGGGCCCCGGTGTCGGACGCGAAAGCGCCATCAGAACACTCGGTGTTCTCGGACTCAAGGTTCGCTCCATCAGAGACGTTACCCCGATTCCGCACAACGGTTGTCGTCCTCGCAAGACACGCCGTGTCTGACGAGTATCTGCGGGGAGCTTTTCCCCGCAGAATAGCTGTTTAACAGCATAATTATAGGAGTAACCATGGCAAGAAAAAATCTTCTTAAAGGTTTCAAGAGACCTTCGGGAATCACCTCTGAAAACACCGTCAGCACAGCAGATTACGGGCAGTTCGTAGCATATCCCTTCGAGAGAGGCTTCGGAACGACAGTCGGAAACACACTCCGCCGTGTTCTTCTCTCCTCCATCCAGGGCTATGCAGTCTCCGCCATCCGCTTTACTACATTCAAGGGCGAGGGCGGAATCAAGACTCCGCACGTCGTGACTTCAGAGTTCGAAGCTCTCCCGGGCGTCAGCGAGGATATTTCAGATATCGTCGCGGCAATTAAGAAGCTGCATATCGGAATGCCGGAGGAATGCGAGGGCACGATCCTCACAATCCAGTGCAAGGGTCCCGGTGTCATCACCGGAGCAGACTTCGAGCGCGACCAGGTGACGGTTACCAACAAGGATCTCCACATCATGACAATGATGCCGGACTGTGATCTCGAGATGGAAGTCCAGATCGACCTCGGACGCGGCTACGTTCCCTCTGAGCTCAACGAGAAGTATTCCGAAGAGCCGGGTACGATTGCCATCGATGCATTCTATTCTCCGATCAAGAGAGTCAAGTATGCAATCGAACCGTGCAGGGTCGGCGAGAGAATAGACTACGAGAAGCTCATCCTCGACGTCTACACTGACGGAACGATTACACCCGAGAATGCTCTCGGTGAGGCTGCGAAGATCATCAAGGAACACTTCACGATCTTCATCAACTTCGACGAGGACAAGATCTGTACGACTGAAGAGGTTGACGAGGAAGAGGAGAAGGTCAGGAAACTTCTTGACACTCCCGTCGAGGAGCTGGAGCTCACTGTACGTTCCTCCAACTGTCTCAAGAATGCGGGCATCAAGACCATCGGAGACCTTGCAAAGAAGACTGAAGATGAAATCACAAAGACGAGGAACTTCGGAAAGAAGTCTCTCTCCGAGATCAAGGACAAGCTCAGAGAGTGGGGCCTCACTTTGGGAATGACTGATTTCAGTGTCTTAAAGAATTCAATTAAAGTTCCAGAGAACAAGGAAGTGGAAAATGAAGCATAGGATTGGTTTCAACGCGCTATCACGTAAGGGATCCGAAAGAAAGGCCCTCAAGCGCAACATGGTCACGTCTCTCTTCAGATACGAGAGAATCGAGACCACAAAGGCAAAGGCTCTTGAAGTAAGAAAGATGGCCGAAAAGATGATCACCCGCGCAAAGACAGACAGTGTCGCAAACCGCAGGGAGATTGCCAAGAGCATCTACGACGAAGATGTGGCCAACAAGCTCTTCAAGGACATCGCCCCGTTATTCGCTGACCGCAAGGGCGGTTACACAAGAATCCTCAAGACCGGTTACAGGCAGGGGGATGCAGCCGAAATGGTAATCCTTGAGCTGGTTGAAAAGACCAAGAAGGAAGAAAAGGCTGACAAGAAGGATGAAAAGAAGGCCAAGAAGGCTGATAAGTAATCCCTGGCGGGTTAAAGCTCGCCGTAAGTCGGGTATCCTGAGATACCGCAGAGGGAAGAAATTCCCGCACCGTCACCGTTGTGTGGCGGTTTTTTCTTACCTTGACACGGTGTTGCTGTTTGATTCAATATGAAAGACAACTAATAATATTGTAAGCAGGAGGTCGCAGTATGGCAGTATTGTGGTATCTCTTGGTTGGAATTGCAGGTATTGCTATCGGCTATTGCGGCCGTTGCATATATGCGAAGTTAAAATTAACTTCCGCTGAACAGAGAGCGAAGGTTCTCGAGGAAAATGCCTCGAAGAATGCTGAGGCCAAGGCCAGGGAGATTGTCATCGAGACAAGAGACAGACTCCTCAAGGAACAGCAGCAGCAGGAAAGCGAGGCCCGCGACAGAAGAGCTGAACTGCAGAAGAGCGAAAGACGTCTGCAGCAGAAGGAAGAAAATCTAGAGCGTAAACAGCAGGAGAACGACTCCGTAACGCGACAACTGGGAGAAAAGGAACAGGCACTCAAGGCAAGGGAGGCCGAAGTCGAGAAGCGCTCGAACGAGCTTGACGGCGAGTACGAGAAGGTTGCAGGCATGTCGAGAGAGGATGCAAAGAACATCCTCATCGAGGAAATGAAGCAGAAAGCCGAGCATGACGGACAGGTCTACATCAACAAGATCGAGCAGGAAGCCCAGCTCAGTGCCGACAAGAAGGCGCGTGACATCATAATCACATCGATTCAGCGTCTTGCAACCGAGGTTTCGGGTGAGATAACGACGACGAGCGTCGCTCTTCCCTCCGACGAGATGAAGGGAAGAATCATCGGAAGGGAAGGACGTAACATCCGCACCCTCGAGACTCTCACCGGCGTCGACATCATCATTGACGATACCCCCGAGGCTGTCGTCATTTCGTGCTTCGATCCCGTAAGGAAGGAGATAGCACGTGTTGCACTCGAGCGTCTTGTGCAGGACGGAAGAATCCATCCGGCAAGAATCGAGGAAGTCGTCAACAAGGTCAGCAAGGAAATCGGAAGAATCATCGTGGACGAAGGCGAGAAGGTCGTCTTCGATCTGGGTATCCACAACATGGGAACCGAGCTCATCAGAGCACTCGGAAGACTCCACTTCAGGACAAGCTACGGTCAGAACGTGCTTCTCCACTCGAAGGAGGTCGCAATACTCTCCGGCATGATCGCATCCGAAGTCGGTGCCGACAGCGAGGTCGCACTCAGGGCGGGACTCCTGCACGACATCGGAAAGGGTGCCGAGACGGAGAGCGAGGCAAACCATGCGGAAATCGGAGGAGAACTCCTCAAGAGACTCGGAGAGGACGGCAAGATCGTGAACTGCGTACTTGCCCACCACAACGACGTGGAGCCTGAGAGCATAGAGGCGATCATCGTACAGATTGCCGATGCCATCAGTGCGGCTCGTCCGGGTGCAAGAAGGGAATCCATCGACAACTACATCAAGAGGCTCGAGTCGCTTGAGAGCATTGCGAAGGGATTTGACGGTGTCGAGAACGCATTCGCAATCCAGGCAGGAAGGGAACTGAGAATACTCGTCAACAGCGATGTCGTCTCGGACGAAGGTGCTAAGAAGGTTGCACAGCAGATTGCCGAGAGAATCGAAGCCGAGCTCAGGTACCCCGGAAAGATCAAGGTCACGATTATCCGTGAGACAAGAGTCGTGGAGTACGCAAAGTGACGGAAAACACACTGAGAGTCCTCATGCTGGGGGACATATCGGGAAGTGCAGGTATGGGAGAGCTCTTTCTGGGGCTCTCTTCTGCTGTTAAGGAGAACAGGATAGACTTCGTTGTCGCGAACGGCGAGAATGCCGCAGACGGCTTCGGAATAACTGTTGACGACTACAACAGGATGAAACAGGCCGGAGTCGACGTCGTTACGAGCGGCAATCACATCTGGCAGAAGGACGAGATATTCTCCGTCCTCGACAGCACTGACGATATCCTCCGGCCCGCCAACTATCCCGAACCCTGCGTCGGAAAGGGCTGGACAATCAGAAGCTGCGGCAAGTACAAGGTAGGTGTCATCAATCTCCAGGGCAGAATCGAGCTCATGGATACCGACGACCCCTTCCGCAAAGCCGAGGCGATAGTCCGCAATATCCGTAAGACTACTCCCATCATCCTCGTGGATTTCCACGCGGAGAGCGCGGAGGAGAAGGAGGCTCTCTCCTTCTTCCTCGACGGGACAGTCACCGCGGTTGTCGGAACACACACCCATGTCCAGACGAGGGACGAGAAGATACTCCCCGGAGGAACAGCGTACATAACGGACCTCGGACTCACCGGTGTCCACGGCGCAGTCATCGGTTCGAGTGTCGAGAAGGCTGTCGAGCGTCAGCTTACGCAGCTCCCGATCAGAAGCGAGGTCGCAGACGGAAAGGGAACGATCGACGGTGTCATCATCGAAGTTGATGCACAGAGCGGGAAGGCTCTCTCGATTGAAAGATTCAGAAGCTGATCAGCGTTTCGCCGCAGATCACGGTAAGACTCTCGACGAAGTAACGGCTTTCGAGGGTCTTTTTTATTTCCTCGTATCCTTCCCTCATATTCCCTGATCCCAGGAAGTCATCGGAGAGGGAGACGAAGAAGAAGCCGTCTTCCATTGCGGCTCCGACGAGCACGGTGCCTTCGGGAATTGACGAGGAGAGGCCTTTCTCCAGTTCTTCGTCACTCAGGGGCAGAAGCAGGGCTTCGATGAGGGAATGGATGTCGGAAGAGGAGAAGGTGACATTCCTTTCCGTGAAGACGAAATCTCCCCCCGAGACGAGAGCAACCTGATATCTTTCAATCCGGTTCTTCCCGTTCTCCCTGTATTCCTTCGCCTTCTCCAGGATTCCGATTTCTTCTATGTTCCTGACCATCACGGGCCTGAGAATGAAGAAAAGGGGGACGAAGATGACGACGAGGAGAATGTACATCACGAGAATGTATCTGAAGGATGTGCTCTCTTTTTCCTTTTCCATGTCCCCGATTATGACACCGGGATGGAAAAAACTCAAACGGACTCTTTTACCGTTTAACCGTTTATAATCCGGTAAAAACGGTTAAACCGTAAGCGGATGTGGATGTGTGCCGGGGATAGATGAAATAGAGAAGAAGCTTTCCTCCATCTGCAGAGGATACATCACTCACAGGAAGATCAACGGGAAGACGTATCATTACAGACAGTGGACGGAAGACGGAAGACAGCACAGCGTCCGTATCCCCGATGACGAAGTCGAAGCGCTTTCGAGGGAGATTGAAGAGAGGAAGACTCTCGAGAAGGAACTGAAAGCTCTGAAGAAAAGAGGGGGAAGGTCTTCAGAATCCGTTTCAGCGACGGCGAATTCGGCATGGTCGTCTATGACAGGGCTTCGATGACGAGCGCACTTTATGAAATCAAACACTCGAAAGAGAGAAATCCCCGGCAGTACCGTCACCTTGTGAACGGAAAGATGGTCAGTGCCGTCGAAGCAGTCTACGGAAAGGTGACACAAAGATGCGTTCTCTGCAGGGGTGAAAGACACACCGGAGAGAACGGTGTTGAGTATGTGAATGTGGAAGAGTACTGCAAAGGGCTCGGGGCGGTTTGACAGAGCTTTGGTAAACAGCTAGATTTTAACACTGTTATTTTATCATAATTGTAGAAGTTATAACTACAGAGGAAACTCCATGGCAGAGAAACTGGATATAAGAAACAAGGCAGATATAGATACGACTCTCCCCCTCATCTCGATTGTAGGGCGTCCGAATGTGGGTAAGTCCACACTCTTCAACCGTCTCGTGGGAAAGAGAAGGGCCATCACAGACCCCACTCCCGGCGTCACAAGAGACCCAATCCCGGAGAGATGGCTCCTGGGAAACCACCCCGTGACACTTGTCGACACCGGAGGCGTCAAGCTCGACAAGGTCGGGATAGACTATGCCGTCACGGACAAGTCCCTCTCGATTCTCCCCCAGAGCGACATAATCCTCTTTCTCATGGACTGCACCGAAGTCACGGCCGAGGACATGATGCTCGTGGAGGAGGTAAGACCGTATACGGAAAAGGTCGTACTTGTCGTAAACAAGGTCGACGACGCAACGAGGGACGACCTCGTGTGGAACTACTTTTCCTACGGCTTCCAGCGTGTCGTGGGGATATCTTCCGCGCACGGACTCGGAATAGAGGAACTCGAGGACACGATACTGGGAATGCTCAATCTCGAGAGAACGGAGGAGATTCCCGACGAACCGGATTCCATCAAGCTTGCGATAATGGGTAAACCCAATACCGGAAAGAGCACGCTCACGAACCTTCTCACGGGACGCGACATCTCGATTGTGTCCGACATCGCGGGAACGACGAGGGATGTCATGAAGGGAACCTTCGTCTACAAGGGCACGGATTACACTGTCCTCGACACAGCCGGAATAAGGCGTAAGACGAAGGTCGAGGAGGATGTCGAATACTACTCGGTCAACAGGGCGATAAAGACAATAGACGAAGCAGACGTCGTGCTGCTTATGATCGACGTCACGGAGGGCCTTGCGGAGCAGGACAAGAAGATAGCCCAGCTCATCGTCCGCCGCGGCAAGGGGGTCGTCCTCTGCCTCAACAAGATAGACAGGCTCTCGGGAGTGGAGAACGAACTCGAGGCCATCAAGGACAGGGTGAGGTTTCTCTTCCCCGTTCTTTCCTTCGCTCCCCTCGTTCCGATTTCCGCACTCGAGGCAACGGACGTTGGAAAGATGCTCGACACAGTATGGCAGGTATACCGTCAGCTTCAGAAGAGAGTCGACACGGCGCCCCTCAACGAAGCCTTGAAGAAGTGGACGACAGAGCAGGAGCCTCCGCGCTCCGCAACGGGCTACTTCAAGGTGCTCTACGCGACCCAGGTCAGTGCGGCTCCCGTAAGGTTCCTCCTCTTTGTGAATAAGATTCACGGTTTCCCGGAGACATATATTTCGTACCTCAAGAACTGCATACGACGCGATCTCGGCTTCACGTACGTCCCCGTCGAGATATCCCTCCGGGAGAGGCGGCGCAATCCCAGCCTCAACGAGAAGGGGCCGACGAAGGAGGAGAAGGAGATCCGTGCCGTCATGAAGAAGAGCACATCGTCTCCATCGGGCAGGAAGGGTACTGCAAAGAAGCCCGGCGGCAAGGCGAGAATGGGCAAGGAGAGGGAGAGAGCCGAGAAGATCGTGCGCAACACAAGGCAGAAGAAAGCGTCGAAGAGAGGTTCCTGATGGGATTTCTCTCGGACAATAATATAAAGGCGGTCGCCTTCGATATCGACGGAACGTTCTATCCCTTGAAGGAAACGAACAGGCGGGTTCTGCGAGCCTCGCTTTCCCATCTTCCCTTCGCTCTTTCATACAACAGGGCGCGTCAGATGCTCAGGACAGAGGACAGCTTTCTGGAGCTCGAGCCTCTGACGAGAGAGAAGAACGCAGAGCGCATGTGCGCCATAATGTACGGCAGAAGCGATGAAGGAACCGTGCAGAAATTCCTCCGAAAGGAGAAGAAGGTCTTCACGGACACCTATTCCCGTCTTTTCAGGAACATAAAGCCGTACGACGGAGTGAGGGAGGTGCTTTCACTCCTGAGGGAGAAAGGATACCCTATGGCTGTGCTTTCCGACTTCCCCGTCGGAACAAAGCTGACGGCGATGGGACTGGATTCCTTCTTCCCCGTCCAGATCTCGAGCGAGGACATGGGCCGCAGCAAGCCCTGCCAGACACCCTTCATAGTACTCGGGGAGAGACTGGGAGTGGAGAGAGGAAACATCCTCTACGTCGGAGACAGTGAAAGGAAGGATATTCTCGGTGCGAAGTATGCAGGGCTTAAAAGTGTGCTAATATCTTCTGAAGGGAAGGAGTCCGAAGCCGACCTTACGGCAGCGGACTGGAAGGAACTTAAGGAAAAACTATTCGGAGAGTAATATGCAATCGGTGACGAACATCTATATAGCAATAGGAGTCTGTTTCCTACTCAATCTCATTATCATAATCGCCTTCCGTGCAGCGGACAGAAAGGACAAGTCCCTGAAGAAGGTCAATCAGCAGATCAAGAACTTCCGCAACGAAGCCAATTCGATATCGAACCGCATAACCGCAACCGCACGCGACTGCGAGCAGAACGTCACGAGCAGGGTCGAGTATGCGACAACGGTCCAGGAGCACCTCGCGGAATCGATAGACCTCGTCCTCGTCCACCAGAGGGAGCTTGACGACCTCTCGGGCGTCTGCGAGAACTACGGCAATGCGCTCAAGAAGCTCAAGGTGCAGACCGAGCAGGCCGAGAACAGGCTCTATGCGGTCCAGAGTGAAGTGAGGAAGATCGAGGCGGTCAACGAGTACGCCGCATCCTTCCAGAAGGAGGTCGAGAGACTGACGCAGCAGATGAACTCCCTCAAGGCGGACTACGTGAGACTCGTGGCATCGACCGAACAGGACCTCAAGGCTGCAGCCCAGAACCAGAAGGAGGAGAATGCGGAGATGCTCACCGCCTTCTCACAGTCCCTGGACAGGGCCAAGGTGCAGTTCTCCGACTACATCGCCCAGGAGAAGAAGGCCTACGACGACATCTGCCGCGAGCAGGAAATCACGGCTCAGAGCCAGCTTGACGCTTTGAACGCAAAGGCTGGCGAGATAGAGGGTGAGGTCAGAGCCCACAAGGATGACATCAACGCCTTCATCACCGACGCCAAGGCGGAGCTTGACGACCTTGAACTCAGAAAGGACGGAGTCATCAGGGCCTTCGAGGACAGGAATTCCGAACTCGAGAGCGACCGCAATTCCACTCTCCAGGCATACGAGAGCAGAAGAGATGCCCTCTTTGCCGAGATAGAGAGCCGTGTTGCACAGTCTTCCGGAGAAATGGAGAGTGCCATCAAGAACACGGAGAACACGCTCGAGGAGAAGCTCCGGGACAAGGAAGAGGAGGTCGCCGCATCGCTTGACGCCTACTCGGAGCGCATTGCCGAGAAGGAGAAGGCCCTCGAGGAGAGTCTCAACAGCAGAAGAGTGGAAATCGAAGCGGGGATAAACGAATCCGGTGACAGGCTCGGGGAGAAGGAGAAGGACATCGAGGCATCCCTCGACAGAAAGAGCGGCGAAATCGAGGCATCCCTTGCGGCATACTCGGAGAAGATGATTTCCCTCGAAAATGACATAAAGAGTCAGATAGAGAAGCTCTCCGGCGAAGCGGAGAATGTACTCCAGAGTCTGAGGGATAATGTAGAGACTCTCAGAAAGGAGAGCGAAGACAACACCTCATCCTGCACAGCGAAAAAGGATGAGATCATACTCTCGTGCACGACTGCACTCGAGGAGAAGAAGGCCGAGATCGAGAGCGACATGGTCACGCTCAGCGGAAAGAAGGACGAACTCGAGGCATCGTTCGACAGGACAATCGAAAGCAGACGGCAGATCTTCGATGCGGAGGTGTCGAGACTCGAGGACAAGAGAACACAGTACAGACAGAGATGCTCGGATGACCTGGATGAAGTTGTCGAGAAGGCACAGAACGACGCGATGCAGATTCTCTCGAGAATAAAGAGCCAGGGAGACGAATTCCTGAAGACAGTGTCGCGGGCGACTGGCGACAGCGAGAAGGCCTACCATATCCTGACGGGAACTGCACACGGCAAGGTGAAGGAAGCCGAGGAGAGTCTGGGAGACCTGAGAAACAAGATAAGGGAGACGGAAGCCGAACTCTCGGAGCAGGTCGAGAACGTGACGAAGCTCAAGGAGGAGATCTGGAATCTCCAGCAGACGCAGAAGTCCCTCGAGAACGAGGTGTCGACACTCGAGGAGGACAGGGCGAAGCTCGAGTCGCTGAAGGCCCAGGCGAAGAACGAGAGACTGAACGAGGAAGCAAACCTTGTCAGGCTCAAGGGACAGCAGAAGGCCCTCAGGGAAGAGAAGAAGGACAAGCCCAGGAAGCCCGTCTTCGAGGAGATGGACGTCGTCATAGGTCCCGAGGAGGAAGTCGACGTCAGCGATGACGACGACCTCTGATTTGACGATTGCATTATTTACAGTTAACTTACTGGAGGAGGCCGGGGAGGCCTTCTCTTATGAAAAAGAAGAAAAAAGAAAAAGGAAAGAAGAATATAATGGCTGAAGAAGAAAAGAAGACTGAAGAGGTAAAGGAAAACACCGAACCCGTCGTGGAAAAGGACGAGGAGGTAGTCGAAGCCGAAGACGTGGAGACAGTTGAAAAGGAGAGCGACGAACTCTCCGAAGCCGACACCCTCAGGGCGAAGGTCGCAGAACTCGAGGAGACGGTTGCGAAGATGAAGGACGATGACCTGAGGCGCGCCGCCGAGACCGAGAACTACCGCCGCCGCCTCAGAACGGAGAAGGAGAATGCGGTGAAGTATGCAAACGAATCCCTCATCTCCGATCTTCTCGAGCCGCTTGACAACTTCGCACGTGCCATCGACGCCGCAGAGACGACGAATGACGTCGAGTCACTGAAGAAGGGAGTTGTGATGGTGAAGGACCATCTTCTCCAGGTTCTCAGACAGAACTGGGGTCTCGAGATGATAGAGAGCGCACCCGGCACAGCCTACGACCCGAACACGATGGAGGCCTACGGCGTCCAGGAGAAGGAGGGAATCGAAAGGGAGGAAGTCGCCATGGAATGCGCAAAGGGATGGCTTCTTCACGGCAAGGTTCTCCGCACTGCGAAGGTCTTCGTAGCTAAGCCCAAAAACTGAAAAGAAATATCAAAATGAATTTGACGTTTTGAAAGGCTCTTATTATTTTAGACACTGATGAAGGAATTCATCAAAACAAAACAATAAACAGATAATTAATGGAGATTAAGAATATGGGAAAGATTATTGGTATTGACCTCGGTACAACAAACAGCTGCGTTGCAGTCATGGACGGCAACGAACCCAGCGTCATCGCAAACAGCGAAGGAGACAGAACGACTCCGAGTGTCGTGGCATTCAAGGGCGACGAGAGACTCGTGGGTAAGCCCGCAAAGAACCAGATGGTTACAAACCCCGAGAACACCATTTATTCAATCAAGAGATTCATGGGAAGAAAGTTCCACGAGGTGGCAGAGGAAATCAAGATGGTTCCCTACAAGGTCACCAGTGGCGCCAACGACGAGATAAAGATCGACATCAACGGCAAGCTCTATTCTCCTCAGGAGATTTCGGCAATCGTTCTCCAGAAGATGAAGAAGACAGCCGAGGACTTCCTCGGAGAGGAGATCAAGGAAGCAGTCATCACCGTTCCTGCATACTTCAACGACGCACAGCGCCAGGCAACAAAGGATGCCGGAAGAATCGCAGGTCTTGATGTCAAGAGAATCGTCAACGAACCGACAGCTGCTGCTCTCGCATACGGCTTCGGCAAGGATTCGAGCAAGGAAGAGAAGATTGCAGTCTACGATTTCGGCGGCGGCACATTCGATATTTCCATTCTCGAACTCGGCGACGGTGTCTTCGAGGTAAAGAGCACCAACGGTGATACCCACCTCGGAGGAGACAACATCGACCAGGTCATCATCGACTGGCTCGTCAGCGATTTCAGAAAGGAATACGGCATCGATCTCACAACGGACAAGATGGCACTCCAGAGACTCAAGGAAGCAGCAGAGCAGGCTAAGATCACTC
>CAVILL010000072.1:0-11394 GCA_963643635.1 Sphaerochaetaceae bacterium
AGGCCCCGCTCCGGGGATATCACAGGGTATTCAGCAGTACCGGGTACCCACAAAGAAGGACTTTTCGGAGCTTTTCATCACCTTCCCGCTCTCCACTGGAGTGATGATGATATTCCGAAGGAAAGATTATGAAGCGGCGCAGAATCCGTTTTCTCCCTGTTTATGTCCGAGAGATCAAGGCTCCCGAAGAGGGAGAGGGAAAAGCGCAGCGAGTCGGCATCCACAGTGTACCCGAGAGAGGCAGTTGCGCCTCCCGTGTAGTGATTGCGGATGACGCTGTCTTCATCACCCTTTCCATCCCCTGCACTCCCGAGTCTCCAGCCGCAGTATCCGCCGAGGGAGAGAAACAGGGATACGTTGTCGACCCATACTGTCGATACTCTCAGAGAGAGCGGGAACATGAAATAGAGATTGCCGTCCACCGTATCGGAATCGGGAGTGCTGCGGTAACACTTCTGTGTCATCTCCAGCCCCGTCTCGAAACCGAAATGGTCCGTGCATTCCACAGTGACCGGAAGATATGCCTTCCAGCCGCCAGCACCGGGATACATTCTGCCGCTCTCTTCTGAAATCATTCTGTTGAGTACTCTTCCTCCGCCGAATCCGACGAAAACCGCCGAGGCCGAAAGGACGGAAACGGCAAGAAACAGAATGACTGCTGCCGCTGCTGTCTTCTTCATACACATCACTCCGCTGCGATGTCCTTGCGGATTGCATTCATCGCTTCCACGTACCTTATGTCCGTCGATTTTCCGTCACTCGCCACCGCCACGTCGGGGGTAATGCCTGTGCCTTCGAAGCTTTTCTTCTCCAGGTCCACCATTTCATAAGACGATGTACGGATCTTCACATAGGTCGACGAGAAATCTCCGGAACCGTACACCGACCTGTCATAAACCGTGCAGGCTGAACCGTAGGTTGTTCCCCCCAGAACCTTACCCTTTTCGAGAAGCTTCACCATCATAGCTGCAGTCTCGCTGCATGATTTCGACCTTCCGTTCACGATGATGTAGAACGGATTTCCGTAGGATTCATCTGCCAGCACGTTACAGTATTTCTCCGCCACATCGAACGGAGTCCACGGAGTGTACTCGTATCTTGAATAACCGTCCCTGTAGCGCATGTAACCGATCCGGGTCTCCCTGTTGAAGAAACTTCCCATCAGGGAGCAGAGGAACCCGAGATCGCCGTCTTCCGTACCTCGTACATCCATGACGACTCCGTTCACGGTATATGTGGTGTTATCGAGGACACATTCGTTCATGATTCCGATGAGGCGCAGATTGTTCACGAGACTGCATATTCCCCTGAGCTGATCAAGCTGCGTCCCGAGTTTCTTTCCCAGGGCTTCGGCTCCACCCTTCCATAGTCTGTTGTACAGGGTCTTCATCTCATTCGAGAGGGCATAATATGTCTCGGGTTTGGTTATGGGGCTCAGTATCGTCTCCATCTCGAGGATTGTTGAAGACGGGAAGGACGAGAGATAGAAGTAGAAGACTCCGTCGCTGTTGAGGCCGTAGAAATAACTCAGCCCCTCGATGCCGAGCTTTTCAACTATCTCTCTCCAGAGTTCTTCCGCTTTGGTATTCCCTATACCTGCGGCTCCGGCATTCTTCCGACTTCCCGAAACTTCATACCAGCTTTCATTCCCGGTCGAAATGAGAGCACTGACATAACCGTTTCCGAAGTCGTCCTTGAGCGTACTTTTGCTTCTGTGGAAATAGCCGTTCTTATTGAGATTGTCTATTTCGTAATATCCCTCAACTCCGCTGTGAAATGACTTGAGAGCTTCCTCCTCATCAGGAGTAGGTGCATCATCAACGTTGCTCTGTACGATTTTATCCCCGACGGTACGCAGCGATGTCACCGTTCCCTTCCACCAGACATCGGGGTACTCGTTTACAGACGCACCAGAGCGCGTCTTCACCTCATTTCCCAGCCATTTGAGTTCGTCTGCAGGTGTAATGTCGAGGAAGGATCCGAACTTGTCATACACCGTAAGTCTGAACTGGCTGTCACCCTTTATGCCGACGGCTATTTCCTTGAACAGGCTGAAGGCCTTCATTGAATCAGCGCGGTCTTCAAAATCAAGGCGTCGGAACTCCGGAAGATATCTGTCATACACCGCATCCCAGTCGGTGCCGTCCCCGCTTGAGAAATGAGCATACTCCGTATTCATCGTGTTCCAGAAGAGAAGGAATACCTCCTCCCAGGAAGACGGCTCTGCCGCCGAAGAGGGGTCTGTCACATCAGCCGAGCACGAGGGCACCAGGAAGAGAACGAGAAGAAGCATTACGAGTATATTCACTGTCTTTTTCATTTGTTGATCCCCCACAGGACGCCGAGCGTAAGAGAAACTGTTGCGTTATGTATCGGATACGCACCGTGGCTCTGCTTTTTATTCATATCGGTAAGGGACTGAAGATACATGAGCTTCACATATGCATCGATTTTCCCTATATCCATTCCGACCCCGAAGGATGCGAGGACACCGGCATCAAAGCGGTTGTAGGAATCGAGATCGGTATATTCGTCGACCTTTTCCATTTCGCCGAATCCCATCACGCTCCCGCTTCTCTTTCCGTACAGCCATAGTCCCACGTAGCCACCGACGCCTCCGAAGAGCGAGAATCCGCTGTCGACCTTCCCGGTAACGGTCTCCGTCGTTCCGTCCTCGTTCTCGACGGCCGTCTCCGCGGAAGCTCTGAGAGGAAACGTCAGTCTCAGGGCAACGGGGAGGATGAGGAAGCCGTTATTCACCCTGTAGTCGATGCTTGAACCTCTCTTATAGGAATAATCCCTGCCAATGTATGTGATTCCGCTCTCGAGGGAAAGGCTCTTCGTGAAATCGAGAAGGAAATCGGCGCCGCCCGTGAAGCCGGCCTTCAATCCGTACTCGTAGTTTCTGTAGCCCTTTGCGGCAATGATGCAGTTCAGATCCCCTCCTGCGGAGAGGCCGACGTGGTATGTAAAGGCACTGAGCGAGAAAAGCGTCAGAGCAATTACTGTCAGAGCGATAATTCTTTTCATGAGCTGATTATTCTTCCTTTAGGCCGGTTTGTAAACATAAAGAGGCTTCCGGATGAAAAAGAGCCGCCCCGCGAGAATGCGGAAACGGCTGGAATATCATCCCGGATACCGGGTTATTACATATTCTTGATAGTCTCGACAGCTTTTTTGTATCTTGCGTCCTCACCTTTCTTGATGTCCACAGCAACATCAGGCGTTATTCCCTTTCCTTCGAGGTCCGTGCCGGTGCTGTCCACCGCCTGGAACGTCGTCGTATAGATATAGAGGTGGTCTGTCTTGAACGGACCCGACTGATAGAGCGTTCTGTCGACAAGAGCACATGTTCCGCCGTATGTCTGCCCGCCGACTATCTTCGAGTTCGGCAGCAGCTTTGCGATTATGCATGCAATCTCCGAGCAGGATACGGAGGAACCGTTCGCTATGACGACAAACGGATTTTCATAATTCCTTCTGCCGGCCTTTATTGCAACCTGATTGAGATATGACTTCTCAAGATAATAGTCTATCCATGGTGTGTAATCGTACCTTGAATAGCCGTCGCGGTACCTTACCTTTCCGACAAGCGTCTCTTCTGTAAAGAAGGACCCCATAAGTGCGAAGAGGAAGTCGGCTGCTCCGCCACCGTTGCTTCTGACATCCATGATGACACCTTTCACATCAAGCCAGGTCAGACCGTCGAACGTGCATTTGTCCGAAGCTCCGATAAGCTGCAGCTCGGTAAGCATGGCGGTTATTCCTTCAAGCTGTTCCATCTCGGCTGAGAGATCATAAGATACACCCTTTTTCTGATTCTGACACCACAGTATGTCATGTACCACATCCATTCCGGTCGCTTTAAGAGAAGCTCTTTCCTCCGATGTCAGGTTTTTCTCATAAAGCAGAGGATTGAGGCAGTTTGTTGACGGGAATGCCGAAAGATAGAAATAGAAATAGCCGTCTGACGTAAGACCGAAGCAATACGAGAAATCTTCTAGACCGAGAGCATTCACTACGGTATACCAGGCCTTCTCTTTGTCTGTTGTCAGACTGTCCGCTTCTCCTCCATCGATTGTATAACCTACGAAGGTATCAAAACCGATTTGTCCACCATGGAAGTCAGAGTTCACGATGTCGATTTCCCCCGATGTTGAATCGAGAGCAAGATCCCTTACTTCATAGGCGCCTTCGACAGCTTCTCTGTACTTTCTTATTTCCTTGATACCGGGATCATCCTTATTACTGGTGTCATTGACTATTACGTCACTGAAACCTCTTTTTATCGACGTGACCTTGTAACTCTTGCCTTCCACGATGGGAATATATACATCGGGATATTCATCAATGTCCCTTCCCGGGTTCTTCTCCTTCCACTTCTGGAGCGTTGCGGGAGACATCTGCATGCAGTTGCCGAATTTGTCAGTGATGAGAAGAGCATAATGATAATCCGTCAGCTGCCATGCAATTTTCTTGAAATAGCTGAATGCCGTCAGCGAGTCAGACTCTTTATCGAAATCCAGCTCCCTGAACTTCGGAAGATATTCGTCATAGACACCGTCCCAGTCGAGGCCGCTTTCCTCGCTGAAGTGGACGTACTCGAGGCTCATCGTTTCCCAGTACTGCCTGAAGACATCCTCCCAGCTTCCGATTTCCTCCTTGATCGGGTCACTGACGTCATTGGTACAGGAAGAGAGCACGAGAAGTGCAAGCAGAATGGTAAGTATTGTCAGTATCTTCTTCATTTGTTAATCCCCCACAGAATGCCGGCTGCAACCGTCAATGTTGAGTTATGCTCCGGGAAGGATGCATACTTCTGGCTTCTGTTCAAATCCGTAAGAGCAAGAGCATATGTGAATGAGAGAGAGACATCACATGAACCGAACTCATAGTCGATTCCGGCTCCAGCGCTCACTCCCGCCTGCCATCTGTTATAGTAATCGAGGTCAAGATCATCTTCGACGTTACTCGTATCTTCAGCCATGAAGCCGTAGGCGAATCCCTTCCTCATGCCGCCGACCCAGTAGCCCGCGAAACCGCCGACCGTAGCGAAGACGCCGAAGCCGCTGTTTCCGAAGCCGAGAGAATAGCGGAAGGCGACGGGAATCTCGAGAAAGCAGTTGTCACAGCGGTACTGGAGCATCGTTCCCGTCTGACTCTGGACAGTGATTGTCTTGGAGTAATCATAGGACTTGAATGCAACGGATGCACCGGTCTGGAGTCCGAGACCGTGAGAGAATTCCACGACGACGGGAACGGAAACGGCAAAACCGGTTCCCTTCGAGTATTCGTATCCGTTGTACCCCCTGCCCGCGATGATCGAGTTGAATGTGAGCCCCGCCTCGCCGCCGACATAGACTGTCGCCGCGCCCAGGCCGAACACGACAAGAACAAGTGTTAACAGAGTGATAAGTTTTTTCATATCAGTGATTATCAACTCTGAAGAAGATTTTGTGAACATTCATTCTCCATTCTTTACAAAGAAATACGCCACCGTAGGTATTAAAATCGCATCCACGGCGTAGAAAGAGACCGGCATCGCTGCCGGCCTCAAAGATATTCAGTCAGAAGACTCAGACTGTTGCGTTTTCGTTGACCCACTTCACTGCTGCTTCAAATCTCTTGTCAGTAGCGTAGGTTGTATCAACATCAACCGATACGTCGGGAGCAATACCCTTGCCTTCCATGTCTTCGAATTTTCCATCCTTCGTTTTCAGCTCTGTCTCATACGTTGTCGTATAGATAGTGAGGGAATTGGATGTGAACGGACCGGAATGATAGACGTTTCTGTCGGTGAGGGCGCAGGTTCCGCCGTATGTATTGCCGCCGATGACAGCTCCATTGGCCATCAGATTCTTTACGATGCTGCTGCTGATTTCAGAGCAGGATACGCTGTAACCGTTGGTGATGATTGCAAACGGTTTGTCATAGTCCTTCGTTCCGTTCGAATACTCAAGCTTGAATTCCATCCACGGACTGAACTCGAGTCTCGAATAGCCGTCCTTGTATCTGGACTTGCCGATTACAGTCGGATCCTTGAAGAAACATCCCATGAGCTTCTCGAGGAAGTAGACAGCACCGCCGCCGTTGCTTCTGACATCCATGATGACGCCCTTGACCGTGAACTCTTCTTCAACCCCAGATGTGTTGACCATCTTGCACTTGTCGGTTGTTCCGATACTATTGAGAATCTTGTAGAGGTCGTACACACCTTTGAGTTTCTCAATCAGATTTATTTTTTCTGTTTTAGAGTTTCCTCCGTCATCAACATACTTTAACGTATAATCCTGCAGATTGTAGACCGGACCGTATGACCCGCTCTCATCATCCTGACACCAGATAAGACAGTAAAGCTGATACAGACCGTTATTCTTCAGTGTCAGCTTCTGCTTCTCTGTAATTGCAGCAGGTTCTGTATAGAGATCATCAAGGAAATCCTCAAGAACCGTTGCCGCGAACTCGGAGATATAGAAGTAGAAGATATCGTCACTGGTTACACCGTAATAATATGAGAAACTTCCTAGTCCGAGACCCGAGACGACTGAATATGCTGCAATGTCCGCCACCTTTGAATTTGCATCGGGCTCACTGATGACACTGAAATCAAAACCTGCTTCAGCCTCGAAGACGGCACTGCTGTGGAATGAACCACTGGCCTGAAGATTCGAAACTTCCAGGATGCCTTCTACTTTACCCAGGTAATCTTCAACATAAGTATTCTTGTTGACGGATGTGATTATGGTCTTTCCGTCGACGGACTTCAGGTATGTGATTCCGAGTGTGCTGTCAACCCATGTGATATCGGGAAAGCTCGAGATGTCGCCATCTGTCGCCGCCGCCCACTTGTTTTCGAGTGCGGGGGAGATATTGAGGCTGCTTCCGAAGCCATCCCTCACCTTGAGGTTGTAGTGATAGTCATCGACGTTGAGTGATATCTCCTTGAAGTATCTGAAGGCTTCGAGGGAATCGAGCGGCTCCGTGTAGTCGAGAGCCTGGAACTTCGGAAGGTAGTCGTCATAGACCTTGTCCCAGTCGAGCTTGCTGTCGTCGAAATGAACATACTCGGTGTTCATTGCATTCCAGTACTGGAGGAATATGTTCTCCCAGGAATCATCGGGAGCCTTGATGTCGTTCGTACATGCCGTAAAAAGGAGCAGTGCAAGTACTATAAGGATGAGTGATAATGTCTTTCTCATTTGTTAATCCCCCACATGATTCCTCCCGTTATCGAGAAGGTTGAATTGTGAATCGGGTATGCGCCGTGCTTCTGGTATCTGTTCATATCGGTAAGCGCGAGTGAATAGCCGAACTGGACGTGAGCCTCCCACTTCTGAGCGAACTGCCACCTGACACCGACGGATGCGTTGATTCCGGCTTCGAAGCGGTTGTAGTAGTCGAAATTGACGCTTTCATCAATCTGCGTAAGTCCTGCCACAAGTGCGGTGCTGTATGCCAGCCCCATTCTTCTTCCCCTGAGCCACCAGCCGACGAATCCGCCTGCCGTTCCGTACACAGCCCAGTCGCTCTCACCGAAGTTGAATGTGTAGCGGAATGCCACGGGAAGCTCAAGAAATTCGTTGTAGAGGGTATAGTCGATGGTGTCGACTACATATGCCGACCCCATGAGAGAGTTCTTAGCTGCTCTCTTGTAATCATACTGCTTCTCGGAATATGAAATACCCGTCTGAAGGCCGAGGGACGGTGTGAACTCGATGAGGACGGGGACTGAAGCCGTGAGGTTCAGACCGCCCTTGTACTCGTAGTTCCTGTATCCCTTGCCTGCAATTACCATGTTGTAGTCCGGACCGGCCTCGAAACCGACGGAGTATTTCACTTCGGCGCCGAGACTCAGTACGACAAGTAAAACTGCCATAAGAGTGATTAGTTTCTTCATACCTGCATTATGATTATTTCGGGGAGGAATCGTGAAGTACCTGGGGCGGTGAATTTGTAGGAGATTCCGACATCAGTGCGTCTTCAGTCTGCATTCCGGGCATATTCAGCCATGACAGACGAAATGTTGCAGGACGACCATCATCCTCTGTGATTATCTTCAGACAATATGGATGAAAACTTACGGATTACTAAGGGAGATATCCTTTCTTCCGATGTACAGTCCGTATGATTTCCCTTCTCACAGCCAGCGCGTCAGATAAATTCCCTTGTACTCCGCAGTCATAAGGCCGCGGGAGTCGGAGGTGAATGAGAGAGTATCGACTGTCTCTCCGTTTATCGTAAATTCGACGGTTCCTTCTACAGTCGAATTCTCCGTCGTCTTCCATGTGATGTTCACGCTGTTGAAGACAACTTCCTCGTCTGTCTCCTTATCGGGATTGTTATAAAGAATGCTGTCATCCCCCGAGGAGGTTTTATCATTGTAGCTGACCTTCAGTTTCAGGTTCTTGAGAACGATGCTCGTCGTGTCGCCTTCGACGGATGACGAGTTCTCTGCCAGAGAGGAGTTTTCAATCGTGATATCGTAGCTGTCGCTGTCGTACTTCTTCAGAGAGTTGTTGAAGCTTATGTGAAGATCCCTGGATATCACGCGGTCGGTCGCCGTTACGACAAGGGTTCCCGCATCTTCTGGAGATGAAAACGCATTTGAGGCATTCGTTTCTCCGTTTTTGAACGTTGTGCTGTTTACGAGGATATCCGCCATCGAGTAGATTCTTCCAGCCTGTATCGCATAGCCTTCGACTGCCGCCCGGGACGCATATTCCGCACGGAGTGTAATATCCTTCTCAACGGGCGATGTGAAGTCGTATGTCTTTCCGTCGAGAGTCCAGGAAAGGAATATGTATCCATCCTTCTCCGGAGACTTCGGCTCTATGACGGTGCTTGAGGAGGATACTCTCTGGCTTGCGGTTTCCGTGCCGCCGCCGGTGTCGAAGGAGACGGTGTACTCTGCTGTCTTCAGCGTGTACTCTGCCTTCAGGGTGATATCTTCGGTGACGGCGGATGAGAAGTCATACACCTTTCCGTCGAGCGTCCACGAGGAGAATACGTATCCCGCCTTCTCCGGTGACTTCGGCTCCACCGCAGTCCTTCCCTTTATGATTTCCTCGACCTTGACTGCAGTCCCGCCGTCGGTATCGAAGGAGACAAGGCAGAGTGCGGGCTCCCCGATGCTGCATGATACCGCCAGAATTGCGACAAGAAGTAAAGGTATGATCCTCTTCATGTAATGTTCTCCCGTAAAAAAGATAGTTTCCCTTCTTCTCTCTGTCAAACACACAAATCCCCCGGTTCTAGTTCCGGGGGATTTCATGTGTATTCTTTCTCTTACTTCACCGAGGCCTTGAGATCCTTCTCGTAGTCGAGAAGCATCGTCTTCACTGTCCTGCTCAGCGGCAGCAGTGCGAAGACATTGAAGATCGTCATCAGGGCAATGCCGAAGTCTCCGAGGTCCCATACGAATGTGTACTCGGCAAGACCTCCGATGAAGAGCATTACGAGTGCAAGAATCTTGTAGAGCGTCTGACTCGTCCAGTTCTCACCGAAGACATAGCTTACGTTGCTTCGGGCATAGAAGAGTACGCCGATGAACGTGGAGAAGGAGAAGAGGAAAAGCGTAACCGCTATAAGGATGCTTCCAGCCTGTCCCATATGATATACCATTGCACTCTGGAGTAAATCCATTCCCGACTTTCCAGCCGTCACGCTCTCGGGAGAGAGAAGCATGATGAATGCGGTGCAGGAGCAGATGACGATTGTGTCGATGAAGACGCCCAGTGACTGCAGGAGTCCCGCATTCACCGGATTCGATACCTCTGCAGCCGCTGCTGCGCAGGGTGCGCTTCCAGAGCCCGCCTCGTTGCTGAAGAGACCGCGCTTGACGCCGTTCATGAGGACGGCTCCGAGTCCTCCCGCCACTGCGGAGCGGACGTTGAAGGCTTCGCGGAATATCGTGGAGATGACGGAGGGAATAAGGGTGATGTTCCTGAATATGATGAAGAGCGTGACGATGAAATAGAGGACGGCCATCACGGGGACGATTACGTCGACGACCTTTATTGTCGTGTTCTTTCTGAGGACTATCACTGCACTGAGAGCCGTAAGAATTATCGTCGACACCAGCGGATCTATGCTGAATGCATTGTTCAGTGCCGAAGATACCGAGTTGCCGATTACCTGGCTGATTCCGCACCAGCACAGAAGGCCCGAGAGAGCAAAGAGTACCGCGAGAATGCTCTTTTTCTTCTTACCGCGGTAGAGATGGTCGAGGTAGTATGCAGGACCGCCCTTGTAGCCTCCGTAGAGGTTGTCCTTCGTCTTGAACTTCTGCGCCAGCGTTCCCTCGACGAATGCCGATGCTCCTCCGAGAAGGGCTCCCAGCCACATCCAGAAGACGGCTCCGGCCCCGCCTGCGGAGACCGCAGCGACGACGCCCACGAGGTTTCCCATACCCACTCTCGTCGCTGTCGAGACAAGAAGAGCCTGGAAGCCCGAGAGGGCATTCGAGTCGGCGCCCTTCTTTTCGAGGGTGAGCTTTATCATGAGGGGGAACTTCCTGAACTGAACACCCCCGAGATATATGGTATAGAAGATTCCGAGCGGAATGAGAATGAGAACGAGCAGGGGAATACCCATACTGCTGCCGCCGGGAAGCGGAATCGTAAATAAATCACCCCATAAGAGGTTGAAGAAGAAATAGAAGACTTTCACTGTGTTTACCTTTTGTCCAGAGTAGTGTACACCACGTTCCGCTGCGGCCGCCACAGTTATTTCAAAGCATTATGCGGTTTGTTGAATATTTATGAAAGCGGTACTCAGCTCCCCTCATCTTTCCGGCTCTCCGTCCCCTTCTCGCCCGGAATGCCTCCCCGGATATTCTCATCCCATGCACCCTGTCCCGATATCTTCTTCGCTGACGAGTGTTATCGGGAATCTGTCCTTCACTTCAATCTCGAACCAGCCCCGACGTGAACGTGTAAGTACGATGTCCTCGTATGAAACCTTCCACTCGGGATTATTGAGCGACGATGTGATGTACGAAGGAAACGCGAATATGTAGTTTCCGTCCCTCTCGTAGAGTGTATAGCCTTCTTCTCTCGTACACTCTCTGAAACGGCCTGATGTGATGGAGTCGATGAACTTCTCTCTTGTCATACCTTCATTCTAAAGGGAATCCGTACTGTCTGCCACCCCGGAGCCGGCACGGCATCTCCTGTACTTCTGACTGCGGCTCTGAGGCTTATCGGGGATTGTCCGCTCGATGAGGCCGCGCTCAAGAGCGGGATTAAGATAGTTGGCGCGGAAGGTCGGCCTGTGCGAAAGGTTGAGTCTTGCCATGATTTCCGATGCGGAAAGCGTCTCACTGCCGATAACATGAAGAAGCCGCTCAATCGGAGTCCCGACCCGTCCGGTCACCTCCTCAGTCTCATCGATATC
>CAVILL010000073.1:0-11079 GCA_963643635.1 Sphaerochaetaceae bacterium
CCTCCGCGTTGTCCCTGTTTCTCACAAAGAGACAGTCCGCCTCGCCGTATACACTCAGATGCTGCAGTATGCTGTATTCTCCCGGGAGAGAAAGAATAACGGACTTCTCGGCGGCATGCTCTCTGAGTACCGTTCCGGTCGCCGGGTCGTAGTCCGCGCTGTCGAAGGGGTTGCAAGTCGTCGGAGTCTTCACGTCCGTAGCATTCTCGTATTTCCCCTCATACATTCCCCATTTCGAGGAGACGTTCATCGAACCGTGCGCAATGAACACCGCTTCCCCAGCTCAGTCTCTCGCTTCCCGCCGTGATCTCCAGCGGCTTCCCCTGTAGCAGCGGGAGCCTTGGACGGGAACGTCCAGTCGAAGACTGCAAACGCATTCCCGTTCGACGGCAACTGAAAAGGCAGAGCATTCACATTGAACGTATTTCCGCAGAGCGGATTGTCTCCCGTACCGACTCCGTAGCCGTAGTTATATTCGAAGCAGCCGTAGAAGCTGTCTCCCGGCCGGCTTTCGAATGTGAGATTGAGAAAGGGGCCGGGCGAAGTGAAGCCGTGGAACCAGTCATCCTCGTCCACCGTGTTCCCGGTATCTGTATGGATATAGCCTTCAATCGAGGCTTCGAGTCCGAAGTCTAGGGCGCAGTTGTCGCCGTACTGCAGATCCGGTTCAGATACTATAAGCGAGTGTGCATAGTCATATAACGCCTTCCCGCCTTCGGTCAGGGAGTCGTAGCCGATCAGGGTCATCTCGTCTTCGCTCCACAGCCCGGCGGACGACGAAAGACTCCTTCCCGGGAGGATATACAGATTCCCGACCGCCCTCTATACGGAAGAATCGACAGAGATTATCCTCTGACGGTTCGTATAAGAAGAAGGAGGCGGAAGCAGAAGCAGTAATGCAGACAGAAAGATGACTGTTTTCTGCATTGTTCTCCCTCAGCTGCAAGTCTCAGTCACCTTTCCTTCACTGTCAACGGAAATTCCGTTCCCTGATTTTTCCTCCCCTGCGCTAAATCTTTTGCATATAATGCGTTGACAACATCAGCAATCACAATTTCAACAAATCAATTTCTTTCTTTGTAATAAGATACAAAATAAATATATTTTTCTTCATTAATGTATTGACAACACATACGCTTTTATCTATAAATTCATATCGATAATCAAGGAGCAGATTTACATGCCAGAAAACACTGAACTCTTTCCGGGACAGAAAGAACTGGAAAACATGATCGAAAAGGTAAAGAATGCACAGAGAATCTATGCTTCATACCCCCAGGAGAAGGTCGACGAGATCTTCCGTGCCGCGGCAATCGCAGCGAACAACGCGCGTATTCCTCTCGCACTCGATGCAGTCGAGGAGACGGGAATGGGAATCGTCGAGGATAAGGTAATCAAAAATCACTTCGCAGCCGAATACATATACAACAAGTACAAGGACGACAGGACCTGCGACATCATCGAGGAGGACAGGGGATTCGGCATCAAGAAGATTGCTGAATCGAAGGGAGTCATCTGCGGCATAATTCCGACGACGAACCCGACAAGTACTGCAATCTTCAAGTCGCTCATCGCCCTCAAGACACGCAACGCCATCATCTTCAGCCCCCATCCGAGAGCGAAGAAGTGCACCGTCGACGCAGCACGCACGGTACTCGAGGCTGCAGTGAAGGCGGGAGCTCCGGAGAACATCATCGGCTGGATTGACGATCCGACAATCGAGAAGACGAACTACCTCATGACTCACAGGTATGTCAACCTCATCCTTGCTACCGGCGGCCCCGGCATGGTGAAGAGTGCATACTCCTCGGGTAAGCCCGCTATCGGTGTCGGAGCCGGCAACACTCCCGCCCTCATCGACGAAAGTGCGGATTTAAAGATGGCAACGGCCTCGATTCTCATGTCGAAGACCTTCGACAACGGCATGATCTGCGCTTCCGAGCAGACAATCGTATGCCACAGGAATGTCTATAAGGAGATGAAGAAGCTCCTCGGGGAGGAAGGCGCCCACTTCCTCACGAAGGACGAGGCGGCAAAGCTCTCCCCCATCATCCTCGACCCGAAGCGCGGCTCGGTCAATCCGGCAATCGTCGGACAGCCTGCGGCTAAAATCGCAGAGATTGCAGGCTTTGAAGTCGACCCGAAGACAAAGGTCCTCATCGGAGAAGTAAAGAATATCACCATGGACGAGCCCTTTGCCCACGAAAAGCTCTCTCCCGTTCTCGGAATGTACGAGTGTTCCTCATTCGAGGAAGGCTGCAGGATGGCGGCTGATCTGATTGCACTCGGCGGCTTCGGACACACCTCGGTTCTCTACTGCGACGAGAAGCAGGACGACAAGGTCAACATGTACGGAAGAATCGTGAAGACGAGCAGAGTTCTCATCAACATGCCAGCCTCCCAGGGTGCCATCGGAGACATCTACAACTTCCGTCTGGAACCGAGTCTCACACTCGGCTGCGGAAGCTGGGGAAACAACTCCATCAGCGAGAACGTCGGCCCCAAGCACCTCCTGAACGTGAAGACCGTTGCAGAAAGGAGAGAAAACATGCTCTGGTTCAAGTTACCGCCCAAGGTTTATTTCAAATACGGCTGTCTCCCGGTTGCACTCCAGGAGCTTGAAGGAAAGAAGAGAGCCTTCATCGTCACCGACAGCTTCCTCTTCTCCTCCGGCATGATCGACAAGATCACCGACACTCTCAAGCTCATCGGAGTCGAGACGGAAGTCTTCCACCAGGTCAAGCCCGACCCGACACTCGGGACAATCAACACCGGCATGCAGCTTGTCAACGCATTCAACCCCGATGTCATCATCGCAGTCGGCGGCGGATCCCCGATGGATGCCGCAAAGATCATGTGGCTCCTGTACGAGCATCCGGAAGTGAAGTTCGAAGGTCTTGCACTGAGGTTCATGGATATAAGGAAGCGTGTCTACGCATTCCCGAACATGGGTAAGAAGGCAGAGCTCGTATGTATTCCGACGACAAGCGGCACGGGAAGCGAAGTCACGCCGTTTGCAATCATCACCGACGAGAACACGGGAATGAAGTGGGCTATTGCGGACTATGCTCTCACCCCGAGCATGGCGATTATCGACAGCGAGCTTGCAATGGGACAGCCGAAGGGACTTACGGCTTCCTGCGGTCTGGACGTTCTCACCCACGCTCTCGAGGCCCTTGTCTCCTCGATGAGCACGGACTTCACGAACGCGCTCTCACTCGAGGCTGCAAGAATCATCTTCAAGTACCTGCCGCAGGCTTACAGGGACGGAACGAACAAGAAGGCCAGGGAGAAGGTACATGATGCGTCGACTATGGCCGGCATGGCATTTTCAAACGCATTCCTCGGTCTCTGTCACTCGATGGCACACAAGCTCGGTGCGCAGTTCCACGTACCGCACGGAATGGCGAACGCCCTGCTCCTGACAAACATCATCCGCTTCAACGCGAATGACAACCCGACTAAGATGGCGGCATTCCCGCAGTACGAATACCCGTCCGTCGTCTCCAGATACGCCAGAGTCGCCGACTACATCGCAACTCCCGTAAACAATACGAAGAACACGGAGTATGTCGAGACAAAGCCGGAGATGACACTCGAGGAGAGAGTCGAGGCACTGATTGAGGGAATCGAGAGCCTCAAGAAGGAACTCGGAATTCCTTCGTCCATCCGGGAATGGGGTGTAAAGGAAGAGGACTTCCTGAGAGAAGTCGACTCCCTCTCCGTGAAGGCATTCGACGACCAGTGCACGGGCTCGAATCCGCGCTATCCTCTCATCAGCCAGATAAAGGCTCTCTACCTTGACTGCTACTACGGAAGAAAGTGGCAGGAGGAAGCCTGAAGAAGAAACACGGAAGACTCCAGGGGGGAAGTCTTTCATTTGCAGCAGAGCTGCAGTCCGCATGACACGATCGTGCGGACTTTTCTTCGTCTCCGGAAAAAGGAAAGACACATTACTCATCCCCGGGCGATGGATACAGTGTGATACCGGAAGGTAAAGAATGGTCAGAGCAGCCGTCATACCTTTGTCGGTAACGAAGGGCATATATGATTTCATTGTGTTTCTTCCCGCCGCGGACATGAGGAAGAAGGAGCTGCCGGAGAACGTAAGGGATGTATACAGCAGAGAGGAATACGGGAAATACATACGCTGCAGGAAGGACTGTGCCCGGTCGGATACTGTTCATACGGCCCTGCACTTCATTCCGGACATCATGCTTCCTCTCTGAACGTCTACGAGCGGTCTTCCATGGCTTTGCCTCACTGAACATCCACCTCAGATACATTCTCATGATTCTCGTCTTCGCGGCTCCTGACCGGATTACCGGGATTTTCTTCATCATCGTGGAGAGATACGGTATGAACAGGACAACGAAGAAGACCTTCCTCCCCGACGGGATGAAATCATTGACTGTATCGACAGCTCTCACGTCACTTCTCATATCGGCAGTAATATTCTTCACCCGTTTCGGAATAGAGGCGGGGGTCCGGACTGCAGGGGCGGTGCTTGTCTTCCCGCTTCCTGCCAACCTTCTTCTCAAGGCTTTCATGAGACTCTTCAACTCCTTCACACCGTCTGAAGAGGGAGAAACTCAGAGGAAAGCTCACTTCTCTCTTCACGAAGTACGGCGTAGAAATGAAGAGGATAGTCGTAGTGATGCCTCCCGCCGTACGCCGAAGACCAAAGCATTCTGCCCGGGTTTGAATATCTATAGACGATAACCTCATAAATAACTTCACGACAGACGAAATCACGGCAGTCTTCGCTCCCGAGTCTGCACACGCGAAGTACAGACACGTCCCGAGGTCACTCCCCTTCAGTCTTGTGAGCTCAGTCATCATGACAGCCGCATCCGGGGTTCTCCTGGAGTTTTCCGCCCTCTTCACGGCCTTCAGCTCTGAAGAAGCGAACTGTTTCTCTGCATTCCTCCTTCCCGGCACTGCAACACGGCCCGTGACGATTCCGTTCAACGCCTTCCTCAATCCGATAAGCCGGAAGCACGAGTACGAAGCCGACGCATTCGCCTCAGAGGCACTCATAAGCGCCCCCGGGAGACCCGCAAGCGAATCACTCTCCTCCGTCAATTCCCACCCGTGGATTGTCCTTACCGGGTATTCCCATCCGATGCTCTCACAGAGGATCGACTACATCAGAAAACACGAAAGCACTCCTTCATGAGGTGCGAACCGGAGAATATCCGGCTCCCTTGTCTCATGAACAGCAGGTCTCCGGAATCCGATACCTGCAGTAACATGTCAGAAGGTCTTATGCCCCGTCCCTTATGAAAACACCGTAAAGGGAAGATGTCACCGGATCTTCAGTTTCGAAACGTCCACGGTATCGACAATGAGGCTCTTCTCCCTCTTCTTCAGAAACCCGGGTGAATACAGAGGATATGTTCTGCCCCCCTTCCCGGAGCCGGTATTGGCATCTGCAATCCTGACCGCTCTGTGAGAGCCGAATCTCTCCGGATTTGCAGGTACGAACTTCATGCTCGTCGCCCATCTGCTGGTGGACTTGCATTCCACTATTGTGACATCCTCTCCGTCCTCGAAGACGAAATCGAGTTCGGGAGAACCGCTCGGAGCATGGTAATAGTAGAGGCTCCTGCCCTCCCTGTGGAAGGCTGCAGCCACCATATTCTCCGCTGCAGTCCCCTTCCAGGCACTGAGGTCTCCGGAAAGTATCCTGGACGGAATATCATCTCCCAGCATCGATACAAGAAGCCCCGTGTCTGCAGCGTAGACCTTGAAATCCTTTGCTATCTTTACGCCTTCGAGAGGAAATGAAAGCTCACGGATGTTGTATGCCCTTACGACAAGTCCCACATCCTCGAGGTATCCGACTCCTTCCGCATTCTCCGGTGAATTGCCCTTTGCATTGACAAGGCTGTACTGTAACTTCTTGTATTCCTTCCCGAGCTGGGAGGGAAGAGGTTCAAGGCATGCCTCCGACAATAAGGTACCGGAGGTATAACGAACGCATACTCTGATGAACAGCAGCATCTATCGTCTCGCCCCTGTCGAGGGCATTCCCTGCACAGGAGAGAACACTCCCGTCTATTCCCGTATTCACGAGGAATTCCCTGAACGACAGGGGATACATCTGCATATGCTCCTCGTAACCGACAGGTACCCCCCTCTCATACAGTGCACGGAATCCTTTTACAGAGGGGAAACTGCCGGTTGCGATGACGTCATAGCGGGAGTCGAGGTCCCAGTACTTGAGAGACGAGCGCGCATTCGGACAGTCCTGTATCCCATCGAGAACAAGGAGGGTGCTCCCGCTGACAAAGCGTGTTCCCGGCATTGCCGCCGTTATACCCATGACCATCGAGTCAACATTGAAGTCCCCGTCGAAGACGCTGTGTATGCTTTTCTGTGCCCTGAGGTCGATGTATGCTCTGCCGAATTCCCGGACGGAATATGTCTTGTCTGTCGCATTCCGCAGATTATGAGCGGATGATGAGGCCTGTTCTTCCAGAGTCTGAGTTCTCCGAGGATATCACGATTAAGCATATTTCATTTTCTTACAAGAGAATATTATACTGCTTCTGACAATTTCCAAAGGCTGTTAACCTTTTCTGATATTTTTCAAAGGATAATCAGCACTTTTTCCGACATTTTTAAAAGGTAATTTGTACAATATTGCACACCATGCAGAATATTCCATCAAAAAAAACGGGGAGTCCTCATCGGTAACTCCCCGGGTAATGTTGTTCTTCTTCTCCTCAGATTACATGGAGTGCATCGGTATCGATGTTGAGGTAACATTCGTCACCGACCTGGTAGACCTTCCTGTTCTTCGGATTGTGGTCCTCGAGCTTGATGAGGGTGTCACCGACCATGACATGGTAGTTCTGGTAGGAACCCATGAAGCAGGAGACGATTACCCTGCACTTTATGTGGCCTTCGTCAGCGAGCTTTGCAGCTTCGGGTCTCAGAACAGCAGTGTAGTTCTCGCCCTTCACCATTCCGCTCTTCTTCGGCACATGGAGATTGAAGCCCTCGAAGGAGAGGATTCCGTAGCCGCCTTCATCGCCAGTGTAGTCACCGCGGAGGAAGTTGGCCTCCCCGATGAAGTCTGCAACGAACTCGTTTACGGGGTGGTAGTAAATCTCCTCCGGAGTTCCCATCTGTGCAACGACTCCCCTGTTCATGATGATGATCTTGTCCGAGATGGCCATTGCCTCGCTCTGGTCGTGGGTGACGTAGATGGCCGTGATTCCCACTTCCTGCTGTATCCTTCTGATTTCCGTTCTCATCTGGACTCTGAGCTTTGCGTCGAGGTTACTCAGCGGTTCGTCGAAGAGAAGGACACTCGGTTCGATTACGAGAGCTCTTGCGAGTGCGACTCTCTGCTGCTGTCCGCCGGAGAGCTGGTTCGTCATTCTCTCCTCCATGCCGCTGAGCTCCACGAGGTCGAGGATTCTGAGTACCTTTTCCCTGATCTGTTCCTTCGGCATCTTACGGATCTTGAGTCCGTATGCGACGTTGTCGAAGATGTTGTAGTGAGGAAGCAGCGCATAGCTCTGGAAGACCATCGCAGTGTCACGCTTGTTCGGAGTAAGCGCGTTGATCGGCTCGTCACCGAGGTAGATCTCGCCCTCGTCCGGACTCTCGAAGCCGGCAATCATTCTCAGCGTCGTCGTCTTTCCGCAGCCCGAGGGACCCAGGAGAGTCACGAACGAACCCGGTTCGATTGTGAGGGAGGTATCCTTGACGGCATAGAAATCCTTACCCGTCTTGGGATCCTTGTATATCTTGGAAATATGTTCGAGCCTTACGCCCTTCTTGATCTTATCCATAATTATTTAGCCTCCTTGAGCTTTCTGCTGGTTCCGAAGTACTTGATGAAGAGGTTCATCAGGAGTACCGAACCGTAGGTGATTATGATGAGGATGGTTGCGAATGCACATGCAAGTCCGTACGAGCCCTTCTCCGCGAATTCGTTGATCTGAACCGTAATCAGGAGGAACTGCGGCGTGACGAGCAGGATGATTGCGGAGATTGCGGTGATGCTTCTAACGAATGCAGTCACGAGTCCGCTGAGGAACGAATCCTTGATCAGGGGGAGAGTCACAGTCATGAATACCTTGAAAGAATCGGCTCCCATGTCGTATGCGGATTCCTCGATGGACTTGTCAATCTGTCTGAGGGCGGAAATACCGCTTCTCGTACCCGTCGGGAGGGACCTCACGACGAAGACTACGACGAGAATAACAGCCGATCCGTATATTCCCTGAAGGACTCCCGAATGGAATATGCCGCTTGCGAAGCCGCGGATGTATCCGACACCGAGAACCGTTCCCGGTACTGCCATTGCGAGCATGCTGACAGCCTCGATGAATCCCTTTGCCTTGAACTTCTTCTTGACGACAAGGTAGGAGATGATCATTGAAAGCAGAGCCGTAATGGGGGCGGAGATAAGCGAGAGTATGAAGGAATCCCTGAATGCCTTGAGGCCGTTGTACTTCACGAATACCTGCTTATACCACTTGAACGTGAACGGGAAGAACTTGTAGCCCCAGGTCGGGAAGAGAGCTCCGACTGGAACACAGAGGTACATGATGATGACGAAGAGTGCGACAGCCGAGCAGAAAATCGTAAGAGGAACCTTCACCGATCTGTCTTCAATCAGCATTCTCGCTCTCGACGCCTTGCCCGTCAGCGTTGCCGCAGTCTTCTTCTCGAGAACGTACTTCTGCACTGCGAACATCGCGAGCGTTATTACAAGAAGTACGACAGCCATCGCCGCAGCACCGGCCTTGTCGTAGGCACCGGTGATCTGGAGGTAGATGGTGGTGGCGAGAGTATCGTAGGAGCCGCCGATGATCATCGGGTTCGCGAAGTCCGCGATGGACTCGATGAATGTGACGAGGAATGCGTTACCCAGTCCGGGAAGAAGGAGCGGAAGCGTGACCGAGGAGAATACCTTGAATCTCGTCGCTCCCATGTCACGTGCAGCCTCCTCGAGGGAGGGGTCGATGTTCTTCAACAGTCCCTTCAGCATCATGTAGCAGACGGGGAAGAACGTGAGGGCCTGTACTATGACGATGCCCCAGAATCCGTAGACGGAGTTGTCATATATTCCAAGGACGAACCTTGTGATTATTCCGGCCTTGCCGAAAAGCATTATCATACTCAGTGACAGAACGAACGGAGGTGAGACGACGGGCAGCATGCTGACCACCTTGAACAGTCCTCCGACGAATCTGTTCATCCTGAGGTAGACTTCAACGTAGGCAAAGAGAAGTCCCACCACAGTCGAGAGGATACCGACGACGAATCCGACCTTGAGGGTATTGGTGATCGCCGTGGTGAATGTCGGCATTTCGAAGATGCGTTTGAATACACTGAAACCGAAGTTTCCGTCGCCGACGAAGGAATCCACGAGAAGTATTGCAAGCGGATAGAGAATGAAAAGTGTAAGGAAAGCAATGAGCACGACAATCGTGGTGACCATGATCGGGTCAGCCATCAGTTTCTTCCTGTCGAGCGCTGCGCCTTGGCTTCTAGCCATATATCCTTTCCTCCTTGTACATTTCAAAAGGGATGGCAGCGGGTGCCGTCATCCCTTCTTTCGTAATCAGAACAAGTCTTACTTGACCTGGAATCTTGTTGTGTCGCCTGTAGCAGCGCCGCTCGAAGCGAGAGCTTCCATGACGTCTGCGACATACTGCTTTGTATTTGCAGTTGCATCGTCGAAGTCATAGTCGATGACGTTGGACGGGTCGAGACCGTATTCGTATGCGATTTCGGGCTGTTCTGCGTTGTCGAGAACGAGGAACTGGTATGAACCGTAGTCCTTAGCCTGGTTGACGCAGTCCGGAGAGAGAGCATACTCGATCCAGAGCTTAGCAGCGTTCGGGTGCTTTGCTCCCTTGAAGATTGCAGTAGCACCGACTTCGAATGTCGTTCCGCTTGACGGGATGACGAGACCGATGTTGTCGTAGCCGTTGTCTACGATCTGGTAGATGCCGTCATGAAGGAATCCGATACCGATGACACACTCGCCTGTTCCGACGTTCTTGGACGGACCGGAACCGCTCTTTGTGTAGACTTCGATGTTCTTGTCGAGAGCAACAAGGTATTCCATGGCTGCATCATGGCCGTACTTCTGGATGACCGTATTGAGGAAGAGCTTTGCTGTTCCGGCTGTATTGTAGTTACTCAGCCAGATAAGGCCCTTGTATTCTTCCTTTGTAAGGTCGGCGAAATCCTGCGGAGCCTCGAGTCCGAGACGAGCAAGTTCATCCTTGTTGTACATGAAGCCGAGGATACCTGTGTAGATGCCGTACCAGTAGTTGTTCTTGTCCTTGTAGACATCCTTTGTGATGTGGGAAGCGTTCTTTGCCTCATAAGCCTCGAGAAGACCTTCGCTAGCGAGCATGTTGTACGGGTCTGTCGTGCCGCCGAAGAATACGTCAGCGGACGGGTTGCCGTTCTCTTCCTCGATCTTGGCCTGGACTTCACCTGTGGAAAGTCTCTGGTATGTGACCTTGATTCCGTAGAGTTCCTCGAACTTGCGGCATGCTGCAGCAAGATATTCCTCTTCACATGAACCGTAGACGACGAGTTCGCCTTCTGCCTGTGCAGCAGCTACGAGCGGGTCTGTGGAAGCTGTTGTCGTTGCAGCTTCAGCAGCACCCTGTGCGAAGACAGAAGTGAGAAGCATGCAGAGAGCAAGAGCGATAACCAATGTTTTCTTCATATTAATCCTCCATAAAAGGTTTGAATTTCTAACTGACAATTATCATCCCAACGGCCGCATTCCGCAACATAAATCGAAAAGAAAATCGAGGCGGAAACGAGGGAAAGAAAACAGAATCACGCATTCTCAATCAACACTGGTTATACCACCATAACAAATGGTTATATAACCGGATAAGGGCAAAAAAATAGACGGCCCCGTAGAACCGTCGAAACCGATGAGCAAGGATTACATCAAATCCTTGGGCTTGCGTGCTGTATTGCCCGTCTTCTCGCAGTAAGCAACATGGCGAAGCTTGCCGTTCTCGAAGACACTCTTCATCTTGATGACACCGCCCCACTTGCTGATAAGAGCCTTAGCACCTT
>CAVILL010000074.1:0-10739 GCA_963643635.1 Sphaerochaetaceae bacterium
CTGGAAAGCCTGTTGAAGAAACTGAAGAAGGAACAGAGAAAACTCAGCAGGATGAGAGAGCATGAGACAGATGTGATGAAAGCTCTCGGCATACACTCAAGTAACTACGAGAAACAGCGACTGAAGGTTGCCGGAATACATGAAAGAATAGTCAACATACGAAGAGACTTCCTCCATAAACTCTCGAGAAGACTGGTTGAAGAGAACCAAACGCTTGTCGTCGAGACACTGGGAGTCAAACGTATGCTTGAGACGGCAGAAACGAACAGGCTTGCACGCTTCATAGCAGATGCATCATGGGGGATGTTCCTCAACATGCTGAACTACAAGGCGGAGGAGACGGGATGCAGAATCGTGAATGTGGATGAGAAGTATCCTTCTACAAAGACCTGTTCATACTGCGGCTACTACAACAAGGATGTTACTCTCAGCATGCGTACCATTACCTGTCCCGGATGCGGCAGGGTATATGACAGAGACGGCAATGCTGCGAGGAATCTCTATTCCATGCGTGGGCTGAACGCGGAAACAGCCGGGCGTCGCAGCCAATCGTCCGTTGACGACAGGGTCGTTAAGAGCCTCGGGAGACACCGTCACTGGAGCAAAGCGCTCCAAACGTGAGTCTGTGAAGCAGGAAACATGATTCCTCGTCCCTTGGGGCGAGGTAGTTCAATCTTCCTTCTCTCTTTCGTCGAGCTTCACGGAAAGCTTCATCACTTCCGGATAGAGCGCCTTCGCCGCCCCCGAAGCCACGAGAATCTTGACTGTGTCTCCGATGAGGAACGGTACGAGGCCCGCTGTCAGTGCCTTCGCCCACGAGGTTGAGAGATATATCTTGAGCCACGGCAGTCCCACGAGATATGTCAGTACTTCCATCACAAGGCATGTGAGTATGTTGTACATGAAGGAGCCGTGGTTTTTTCTTGCCATCATCGATCCTGTGAAGGCTGCGACTGCAAAGCCGAGAATGAAGCCTCCCGTCGGAGATAAAAGCGCTCCGATTCCTCCTCCGGATGTGAAGACGGGAAGTCCTATGAGGCCGAGTATGATGAAAACGAGTACCGACAGGAATGCGTGTCCCGGCGGCAGCAGCAGTCCCGAGAGGAACACAAAGAGCGTCTGGAGTGTCATCGAAACGGGGATCATGGGAATTTTTATGAATGTACCGGCGGCAATGAGGGCCGTGAAGAGGGATGTGAGGAGGATCATACGGGGGAGTATGGATAATGCAGAAAGTATTGTCAACTACTTTACCAACTCTGGTTTACTAACTATTCTGTCCTCATGAACACAAAGGATTCGATACTTTCATTACTCTCTTCGCGTTCCCCTTCCTTCGTGAGCGGTGAGGAGATAGCCGGGGAACTCGGAATAACGCGGATGGCCGTGAGCAAGGCCGTGGGAAGTCTCAGAGAGAGTGGCATTGAAATCGAGAGCCGCAAGCATTACGGCTACCGCATCGCAGACGATACGGACATTCTCTCTTCCGAGACTCTGAAAAGAGCCTTTGAGGGAAGCGGAATCGCCGTCTACTATATCGACACTACAGAGTCGACGAATAAAGACGCGAAGATAATCGCATCGGAAGGGGCCGTTCCTCCGTACGTCGTTACATGCTCGAGTCAGACGGGGGGACGGGGGAGACTGGGACGCTCCTTCGAATCCCCTTCGGGCGGAGTCTACTTCTCCCTCGTCCTGGACGGTAAGGCGGTATTCTCTCCCGACCTCGTGACGGTGTCCGCTGCGGCGGCAGTGAGCGAAGTCATGGAGAGACTTACGGGCATAGAGACATCGATCAAGTGGGTGAATGACATCTACATAAGAGGCAGGAAGGCTGTCGGAATCCTCACCGAGGGAATCATCAACATGGAGGAAGGGCGGCTTGACAAGGTAGTCATCGGCTGCGGCATAAACCTCAAGACGAAGGAGAGCGGACTCAGCGCCGACGTAAGGAGTGTTGCTACGTCCTTCTATCCCGAAGGCAGGAGCAGTGTCTCGAGAGCTCAGGTCATTGCGGAGTGCTCGAAGAGGATTCTTTCGATACAGACGGAGGATTTTCTCTCCCTCTACAGAAAAAAGTGCTTTGTGCTCGACAAGGACATCTACGTCATCCGCAGCGGCAGCCGTACGCCGGCACATACTCTTTCCCTTGACGACAGGGCTCACCTTGTCGTGAGGTACCCCGACGGGAAGGAGGAGGCCCTCTCGAGCGGGGAAATCAGCATCAGACTCCAGTGAGGGGTCTTCACTAGAATCTGACTTAGCGGATAAAATAAACCGTAAACCGAGGTTTAAAATGATAACTGAACTCAAGGAAGAATGGAAAAACAGAATAGAAAAGGAACTCAGGGCATATCTTGGGACGGAGGAAATACCGGCTCTCACGATGGGAGTTCCGCCGAAGAAGGAGATGGGTGACCTTGCATTCCCGATGTTCCCGTACTCGAAGAGTGCACACAAGGCTCCACCGGTAATCGCATCGGAAATTGCAGCGGGAATCGGAGACGATCATCCAAGGGGAAGAATCATACTCGCGGGGGGCTACCTCAACGTCTCTCTCGACATCCCGGCAATCGCAGCCGACATAGTCGCCTCAGTCAGAAGGGAAGGCGACAGGTACGGAAACGGTGATTCCCTTGAGGGACGCAAGATGATGATCGAGTTCTCCTGCCCGAACACCAACAAGCCCCTGCACCTGGGACACATGAGAAACGACAGCCTCGGAATGAGCGTCTCGGAGCTCATGAAGACACAGGGCGCGGAAGTGAAGAAGGTCAACCTCATCAACAACAGAGGGGTACATATCTGCAAGAGCATGCTCGCATACCTCACATTCGGTAACGGCGAGACTCCAGAGTCCACGGGTGAGAAGGGCGACCATTTCGTCGGACGCTACTACGTGAAGTTCGCACAGTGGGAGAAGGAGACTGAGGAGAAGCTCAGGGAGAATCCCGGGCTCGCCGACGAACCCGGCTTCGTCAACCCCGGAGAAGAGGCACAGAAGATGCTGAAGAAGTGGGAGGACGGAGATGAGGCTGTCAGAGCTCTCTGGCAGAAGATGAACGACTGGACTCTCTCGGGCCTCGAGGAGAGCTACAGGAACATGGGAATCTCCTTCGACAAGTACTACTATGAATCGGAAACCTATAAATACGGTAAGGACGAAGTGCTGAAAGGTGTCGAGAAGGGAGTCTTCAGGAAGGAGGACGACGGATCGGTACAGGTCGACCTCGCTCCGATAGGACTGGACAAGAAGGTCCTTTTAAGAAAGGACGGTACGACGCTCTACATGACACAGGATATCGGGACGGCAATCCGCCGCCACGACGACTGGCCGTTTGATTCCCTTACCTATGTCGTTGCATCCGAGCAGAAGTATCACTTCACGGTGCTCTTCTACTGCCTCGGACTCCTGGGATACGAGTGGTCGAAGGAACTTCATCACCTTTCCTACGGCATGGTCAACCTTCCCGAGGGAAAGATGAAGAGCAGGGAGGGAACGGTAGTCGATGCAGACGATCTACTCGAAAATCTTACCCAGCTTGCGAAGGAGGAGATCATCGCAAAGGACAGAGCCGACAAGGTCGACGACATCGACGAGACTGCGCGTAAGATCGCCCTGGGTGCTCTCAACTATTACCTTCTTGAAGTGTCCCCTACAAAGGACATGACCTTCAACCCCAGGGAGTCGATTTCCTTCAACGGCAACACCGGGCCGTATCTTCAGTACACGGGCGCACGTCTTTCCTCCATTCTCCGCAGGTACGGAGAGGAGAAGCACACGGCTTCCTTCGACGGAAGTCTCCTCACAGTCGAGGACGAAGAGACGCTTCTTCTCATGACGGCATCCTTCGGCGAGTACCTGAAGAGGGCTTCGGACAATTTCGACCCGTCGATTGTCTGCGCATACCTCTACGATATGGCGAAGACCTTCAGCCACTACTACCACGACAACCGCATTCTCAATGCCGAGAGCGAAGAACTCATCGTCGCACGTGTCACGCTCTGCGAGGTTGTACTCCAGACGATGAAGAACGGCTTCAGGGTGATAGGAGTGCCGTTCCTCGAGTCCATGTAAAGTGGTTCGTGTACCGGAATATACGTCCTTTCCTCCGGGAGAGGACATTTTTACGCCATTCTGGCGGCATCTTGAAGACGGGGGACGGGAGAGTGTAGACTGAGAGCGGAGAGAATCCCCCGGCACATTCCACGTCGTCACCCCCGGTGTGCCCGTGATGAAGAAGCGCAGTGACAGCTAACAGATTGTTATCACATGAGATGAAAAAGGTGACTTTAAATGACTGAAACCACAGGTGAAAAGAAAAGGGGGAAGAGGATTTCCCTTATCGTGATGATTGTTTTTGCGGCATTCGCAATGCGTGCTCCGATGGGATGCATAGGACCTCTGATGAGCGAAATACGCTCCTCCCTCTCGCTTTCGGCAGCTATGGGAGGACTGCTGACGACACTCCCGCTTCTTCTCTTCTCCGCCGGTGCCCCGATAGCCGTGGTGCTGGGTGACAGAATGAACACGAAGAGGGTGCTACCCCTTTCGTTCGCCCTCGTGACACTCGGTGTCGTCGTAAGGTCTCTCGGATCCGTTTTCCTTCTCTTTGCAGGTACTGTCCTGATAGGATTCGGAACGGGACTCCTGAATGTGGCGCTTCCGGCGTTCTTCAAGGAGTACTATCCGGAGAAAAGCGGAAAGCTCACGGGAATCTATTCCTCGTCACTGACGCTTGCCTCGGCATCGACAGCAGCCTTCATCGAGCCCCTTGCCTCGGCATTCGGAGACTGGAATCTCGCTCTCGTCTCCGTCTTCCTCTTTCCTCTCGGCGCTGTCGTCTTCTCCATTCCGTTTGTCAGAATCGAAAGCGTTCCATCTGATGCCGGGGATGGAAAAGAGGGAGAGAAGAGCTCCCTGAGGCGCAACCTTCTCACGGGGCTTTACATGGGACTGCAGTCTCTCGTCTTCTTCACGATTCTGACCTGGTACCCGACAATCATCAGTTCTACACGCGAGATTTCAATAAACAAGGGCTCTCTCATCACGATAATGCAGCTTGCATCCTTCTTCCCGGCGTACATCATTCCCGTGATATCTACACGGAAGAACATAACATCCCTTTCGCTTCTCATGCCGCTTCTCTTCATTCCGGGAATCGCTCTTGCCTACTTCGTGAAGGGCTCTGTTCCGCTTTTCCTCGGAACCGTCATCTTCGGTTTCTCGGTCGGAGCGACGTTCAGCATGGGAATCACACTCTGCTCCGTCTACGGCAGAAACAGCCGCGATACCGCCCGTATGATTTCCTTCGGCCAGTGCCTGGGCTACATTCTCGCGTCCTTCGGTCCCACCGGCTTCGGTTCCCTCTATGACGCAACTCTCTCCTGGACGGGAACGGTCGTCATCCTGATGGCTCTCGTCGTTCTCATGAGTGTGACGGCCTTCTTCATGGGGAAGGATTGAGGGGACTGTATCTTCAGTCTTCTTTTCCGGTAGAATCGGAGAGGGGTAATGGAGAAAGATATGAAGATTCTTATAACATCCGACTGGAACATAAATGCGGTCAACGGCGTCGTCACCTCGATGGAGAATCTCAAGGAGGAGCTTGAGAAGAGAGGACACGAGGTGAAGTTCCTCACTCTCTCGTCCTCCTTCAAAAACGAACAATACGGCGATACATATGCCGTAGGTTCCATAAGTGCCGAATGGATCTACCACATGGCGAGGATAAGATTCCGCCGTGGTCAGAAGATACTCAGGGAGCTCATCGAGTGGAAGCCCGATGTAATCCACTCCCAGTGCGAGTTCTCCTCGTTCTTTCTTGCCCGGCACATAGCCGCAAAGTGCCGCGTTCCTCTTGTCCATACGTGTCACACAGTCTACGAGGACTACGTGGGCTACGTTCTTCCTTTCTTCAGAAGCTTCGGAGTCCATACGGTAAGACAGATCTTCCAGTACTGCTCACGCCGCTCTGACAGATTCATTGCTCCAACGGAGAAGGTGAGAGCTCTTCTCGAGTCCTATCCGGTGTACTGCCCCGTGTCCGTCATACCGACGGGAATAAAGCTGAAGTCCTTCGATAAGACAGTCACAGACGAGGAGAAGAAGAAAATAAGGGAGAAGACCGGAATAGGAGAGAGAAGGATGCTTCTCTTTCTGGGGAGACTCGGAAAGGAGAAGAACGTCTCCGAGCTTTTAGCGTACATGTCTCATATAGAGAGGGATGACATCTCCTTCGTCATAGTCGGTGACGGCCCGTACAGAACAGAGCTTGAGAAGGAAGCTGCGGAACTCGGCCTTACTTCTCCGAAGGTGGTATTCGCGGGAATGGTCAGTCCGGAGGACGTACACCTCTGGTACGGCAGTGCGGACCTGTTCATCAACGCATCCCTGAGTGAGACACAGGGGCTGACATATATCGAGGCTCTTGCATCCTCGCTTCCTCTCCTTGTGAGGAAGGATCCCTGTCTCGACGGAGTTGTCGACAACGGCAGCGACGGCTGGGAGTATGAGACGGAGGAGGAGTTCAGAGAGTATCTTACAGAGTACCTGGAGAAGGAAGACAACAGTGAAATGCGGGAGAGAGCGAAGGCGAAGGCCTACTCATACTCCTCGACTGTCTTTGCAGACAGAATCGAGAAACTCTACACGGAAGAGATAGAAGGGAAGAAGAACGCATGAAGAGGAAGAAGACCGTTGTCGTTCTCGCAACCGGCGGCACTATAGCCGGAATGGGTAAGAAGGGAAGCCAGACGAACTACGTTCCGGGTAAGCTCTCGATAGAGACGATTGCATCCTCCGTCGACGGTCTGGATGCCCTGGCGGATCTCAGGGAAATACAGATAGCAAACGTCAACTCGGACGACATCACATCATCCGACTGGCTCGAACTTGCGCGTAGAATCAACGCCCTCAGCAGGGAGCCCGGTATTGACGGCTTCGTAATCACGCACGGAACAGATACGATGGAGGAGACTGCGTACTTCCTGCACCTCACGTGCCATACCGAAAAACCCGTTGTCGTGACGGGAGCGATGAGGCCCTCCACTGCCACGAGTGCCGACGGTCCGATGAATCTCTACCAGGCTGTCGCAGTCGCGTCCAGTGACAAGGCGAGGGGGAAGGGCGTCATGTGCGTCTTCTCGGACTCCATCTACGGCGCGCGTGATTTTCAGAAGCTTTCCACGACCTCCGTCACCGCTTTCGGCGGCAGGGACTTCGGAATGATGGGCTACATCATCGACAACGAGATTCTCTTCTACAACCAGTCGACGCGTCCTCATACGATTGCCTCGCCCTTCTTTGTCGACAGCCTCTCTGCACTTCCGAAGGTCGAAATCGTATTCTTCTATGTCGATGCCGACCCTGTTATAGTGACGGAGGCGGCGTCCCGCGCCGACGGCCTCGTTCTTGTCGGGGCGGGCAACGGAAACTACTCGAACGCCTTCAACGAAGAGGTCGGCAGACTCTCCATTCCCGTTGTCAGAACAAGCAGAATCGGAAACGGCATAATCGTTCCCGACGACAAGTTCGATGTCTATCCCAATGTGATAATCGGCGACAACCTTGCGCCGACGAAGGCGAGAATACTCCTGCAGCTTGCGCTCACGCACTCGAAAGAGAGGGACGTAATCCAGGAGTATTTCTCTACTTTCTGAGTTCCCTGAGACTGTCCTTCGACGCCTTCCTGAGCACGGCTATTCCCTCCGAGAGGGTCTTTCGTGTCTCCTCGGGGAGGCTGCGGTAGCTCCTGACGATGTTTATTCCGTTTCTGAGCCATCCTTCACTGAGTTCCGCTATCGACTCGATTCCGCTCATCTCCATCATCGTGTAGACTCCGTCGATGAACTGGCCTCTCTTCTCCCTGTCGAGATTCCTCAGCCAACCCTTGAGGGTGAGGTCGATGAACTTCGAGCTCTGCGTCGTCGATTCCATGGAGATGAACTTCGTTCCCTTCAGAAGCCAGGAATATATGTTGTGCTGCATTATGCTGCTCTTCGTGCTGTGGACAATCGTGTACTTCTCGTCATGCTCGAGCATCATCCCCACAATAGAGGACTGGGGAACGTATGTCTCGACGACGGGGCATATACGCCTGCAGCCGTCCATGTCGAGGATGCTTCTCTCGAAGCCCGGGCCGTCGTAGTTGTATATTCTTCCGATTCTCTTCTGGGTGTTCTCATCCGTGAAGGAGCCGCAGTAAACGGCATAGTTCCCGCCCTTGCTGTGGCCGCCGAGTATGATGTTTCCTCTATCAAGCCCCTTCATGCGGTCGAAGTATTCGAGAGCCATTGTCTGACCTTCGATTGTCGTCATGAATGACATGTTGAAGTCCTCCTTGAGGCCTCCGAGTGTTCCGTCGGTACCGCGGAAGAAGACGAGGAGGGTGTCCGTATTCCCGTCGAGGAGAGTTATTGCCGTGAACTGCAGTTCGTCACCCGTGATGTCGGAAAAGTCGAGAACACGGAGAGATGAAAATCTCGGGGAATCACAGATTACGCGGAGAAAGTCCAAGTCGCGGGGCGTGAAGACCTTTCTCTCGATGTCTTCGACAGAGAGAACGGCATCCGCCGCTTCCCCGACGTTCTTTCCCCTTATGTCATCCGCGAGCTCGAAACGCTGATAGACGAGTCTCGAGAGAACCGCTCCGTCGATTTCATTGAAGGGGGAGACGGAGAATGGAATATCACCACGCCATTCGAGATAGTCGATTATGTCAGCCATTTTTTACCTCTCACTCATTCATTGTTTTGAAAATCGCGGAATATTGCAACACACACCGTGCAGTACCGGTGATAGAATGTATCCAGTCAGAGGAGGAAACATGGCACACATACTCTTGAAGAACATCTACTGTCTGATGACGGATCCCGGACTCCCGACAGAGAGCGGAGTGGATCTCAGAATGGAAGGAGGACTCGTCACCGAAATCGGAAGAAGCCTCGAGACAAGAGGCGCGGAGACTGTCGACTGCTCGTCTCTCGTCGTCGTTCCCGGCTTCGTGAACACACACCATCATTTCTATCAGACACTTACGAGAAACATACCCGCAGTCCAGGACGCGAAGCTCTTCGACTGGCTTGTCTATCTTTACGAGAGGTGGAAGAACCTCGACGCAGAGAGCGTATATGTATCTTCATCGCTTGCTCTTGCCGAACTTGCGAAGACGGGGTGCACCTGCACGACCGATCACCATTATGTATATCCGAAGGGATTCGAGGGAGATGCGATGGCACTCCAGTTCGAGGCTGCCGACAGAATCGGAATGCGCTTCAGCCCGACAAGAGGCTCGATGAGCCTCTCGAAGAAGGACGGAGGACTTCCGCCGGACTCAGTCGTCCAGACTGAAGACGAGATAATCGCCGACAGCGAAAGATGCATAAAGACCTTCCATGACCCGGCTCCTCTTGCAATGCACAAGATCGTCCTTGCTCCCTGTTCTCCCTTCAGCGTCACGAAGCGCTGCATGAAGGAGTCGTCCCAGCTGGCACGGAAGTACAACGTCGGACTTCATACACACCTCTGCGAGACTATCGACGAGGAGGATACCTGCCGCAGGATGTACGGTCTCAGGCCCCTGGAGCTCATGGAGGAGTGCGGACTCATAGGAGAGGGTGTCTTCTATGCCCACGGAATACACTTCAATGATGCAGAGCTGGACCTTCTTGCATCAACCCATACTTCTGTTGCCCACTGTCCGTCGTCGAACATGAGGCTCGGAAGCGGCATATGCCGTGTCAGGGAAATGCTCGACAGGGGAATAAACGTCGGAATAGGTGTCGACGGATCTGCCAGCAACGACTCTTCCGACATGCTCGGAGAAATGAGGAATGCCCTCCTGCTGCAGAGAGTGAAGTACGGCTCGACAAGCCTCAGCGCCCGCGATGTATTCAGAATGGCCAGCGGGAACGGCGCGAAGATGCTCCAGTTCGGAAAGCTCGGAAAGCTCTGTGTCGGCTGGGGTGCCGATGCCGCACTCTTTGACGTATCGGGACTCGAGTATGCGGGCTCTCAGACAGACCCGGTGGCGTCACTTCTCTTCTGCGGAACGAAGCACGAGACGAAGTACACAATCGTCAACAGCTGCTTCGTTGTCAAGGACGGACACCTCACGGGCTGGGATGAGGAGGAACTTGCAGAGCGCGGTCGGGAAGCGAGCCGGAAGTTACTCTCGAAATAGCATGAAGTTACATTAGATTTAAAGGGGAGAAGAATCAGTCTCCTCTTCTTTTTTACATTTTTTCGGGCCTGAACAGCATGAAAAGCCACACTTTTCCGGACCATATATACAATTTCTATATAAGTTCGTAATTGCGCAGAAAGGCTCTCAGAGGGCTTCTCTGACTTTGTCGATTATTACAAGGTCTGCGGGAAGCCAGTTGACGGAAAGGAGAGATTCCCTGTCGAGCCATGCGGCATTCTCGTGCTCGAGAAGCGTAAGTTTCCCTTCCGTCACCGTGCACCAGTAGCACTCCATCGAAAGATGGAATGTCGGGTAGTCGTGTTCTATTGTGTCGATGTAGTCTCCGACCTCGATTACGGTGTCGAGCTCCTCCCTGATCTCCCTCTTCAGGGCTTCCGGACCGCTCTCACCCGGCTCGATCTTACCGCCCGGGAACTCCCACATATCCTTGAAGTCCCCGTAGCCGCGCTGTGTTGCGAATATCCTGTTGTCCTTTCTGATGACGGCGGCAACGACCTTAACTGTTTTCATATCCGTAATGATAGAGAAAAC
>CAVILL010000075.1:0-10712 GCA_963643635.1 Sphaerochaetaceae bacterium
GATTTGTAATCTCGGGGTCGTTGGTTCGAATCCGACAGGTGGCTTATCTTATTTCTTTCAACCACGAAGAATTAAGGAAAAAGAGTAAACTGCGAACCTGAAAAGGTTCCTTTTTTTTGCCCTTTTCCACTGTCGCCCGGCATAAGCAGATAAACGAATATTTCTTTACAATAATACGATTCCCCAACCTGATATTTTATATTCCAGGAAAATACCCGGGACGGATATTTTCCTTCTTCCAGTGAGGTCTTGTCTTTCCTTTTCACCTTCTTATAATTTATCCCATGAACAGAATCGAACTCGAGGATTTCCTGGGCTACAGTTATCTCTCCTCTCTCTCGGCAGGTGAGGACGGCGTCTTCTTCAGGGTAAGCAGGGCTTCTAAAGACAGAAAAAGCTACGAAAGCAACTTCTACACGCTCCGCTCCGGCAGTGCAAGGGCGCTCACGACAGACGGAAAGGCCGGCTTCGGCGTTCCCTACAGGGGAAGATTCTATTTCCTTGCAAAGCGCAGCGACGAGGAAAGGAAGAGCAGTAACACCTCCACGATATATTCCCTTCCCCTCGACGGAGGAGAAGCGGAAGCGTATCTGACGGTGGACGGAAAAATCAGCAGATTCATTCCCTTTGCCGAGAACAGCTTCGTCGCCCTCTTCTCAGTCGACAGAAGGCTCGAGGGCCTTGAGAAGGACGAGTGGAAGACGAGAAGCGAAGAAGAGGAGAACTGGGAGGATATCGAGGAAAGGGGCTTCTACCTCAACGGAGAGGGATACATAAACGGAAGAAGGACCCGGCTTGCCGTCATCAGGAACGGCAGGACAGAGTTCGTCTTCTCCGATGACTTCTCCCTCAGGAACTTCTCGCTTTCCTCCGACAGGACAAGACTTCTCGCCCTCGGAGGCGTCAGAAAAGGTGCGAAGGAGGATTTCAGAACGGAAGTGAGGGTCGTCGATCTCTCCTCTCTCTCATGGTATACCGCCCTTCCACCCGAAACGCTCACACTCCATGGCGCATGGTTCATAGGAGACAGCATCATCGCAGCGGGAAAGGACGGGATGACATACGGTCTCAACGAGAACTGCGACTTCTATATCATAAGGAACGGCAGGGCGGAACTTCTGAAGAAGTGGGGAGAGTCTCTTTCTTCGAGTGTCGGAAGCGATGTGAGATACGGAGGCGGCGAGAGTGCATTCTCAGACGGAAGCTGGCTCTACTTCACCACCACTCTCGACCATTCATCGTACCTTTACCGGATCAACGTCAGAGGAAGAATCGAAAAGGTCGTGACGGACGAGGGAAGTGTCGACTCGGCTGCAGTATATAAAGGTAATGTATACTACATCGCCCTGAGGGGGCAGAAACTGCAGGAACTCTACTCGAAGAAGGATGGACAGCTCACCTTCTTCAACGAGAAGGTACTCTCCGACAGATACGTTCCCGTTCCCGAGGAGATCGGGTACGAGAATGACGGCCTGGAGTTCAGAGGCTGGGTCCTCAGACCCTTCGGCTACACCCGGGGTGTCAAATACCCCGCCATTCTCGATATCCACGGCGGTCCGAAGACAGTATACGGCACAGTATTCGTCAACGAGATGATGTACTGGGCGGGACAGGGCTACTTCGTATTCTGGACGAATCCGAGGGGAAGCGACGGCAGAGGTAACGAATTTGCAGACATAAGGGGAAAATACGGAACGGTCGACTACTCGGATCTGATGAAATTCACCGATACGGTACTCGAAAAGTATCATGACATAGACCCCGGCAGAGTCGGAGTCACCGGCGGAAGCTACGGAGGCTTCATGTCCAACTGGATTCTCGGCCACACGAAGCGCTTCAGGGCCGTTGCCACGCAGCGCTCCATCTACAACTGGGTGAGCTTCCTCGGAACAAGCGACATCGGCCCCCGGTTCGCTCCCGACCAGTGCGGATGCTCATACTATGACACGGAAAGTCTCTATCACCGCTCTCCGATGGAGGGAATCATCAGAAATGCCTCCACACCGACACTCATACTCCACAGTGACAAAGATTACCGCTGTCCCGTCGAGCAGGCTTACCAGCTCTACTCCACACTGGTGGAGAAGGGAGTCGAGACGAAATTCGTCCTTTTCCACGACGAGACACACGAGCTCAGCCGGAGCGGAAAGCCGCTCAGCAGACTCAAACGGCTGAGGGAAATCACACTCTGGATGGACAGGCACCTCAAAAAGTGAGGTCCGGGAGTTGCCTTACCGCCCCGGGAAGGTGATAATCATAAGTGCAGAACAGTCTGCAAAGGAAGGATTTTAATGAACAAGAAATCTCCCGTAACGACAATCGTAGCAATCGGAATCGGAGCCGCACTCTTCTTCGTACTCGGAAAGTTCGTCTCCATCCCGTCACCGGTACCAAATACAAACATCTCTACCCAGTACGGTCTCCTGGCATTCATGGCAGTACTCTTCGGACCGCTGGCGGGACTTCTCATCGCCTTCATCGGCCACGCACTCATCGACTTCTCCGCAGGCTGGGGTGTCTGGTGGAGCTGGGTAATCGCATCCGGAGTCTGCGGTCTCATCATGGGACTTCTGACACGGAAGATGAACATCGAGGAGAGATTCAACGGCAACGACGCAATCACGTTCAACGTCGCTCAGATCATCGCAAACATCATCTCATGGTGTCTCATCGCACCGCTCTTCGACATCATCATCTACGCCGAGCCGGCATCGAAGGTCTTCCTGCAGGGTGTAACGGGCGCTCTTCTGAATTCCGTCACGACGGCAGTCATCGGAACCCTCCTCTGCCTCGCATACTCGAAGGCCAAGCCGAAGGCTGGAAGCCTGAAGAAGGACGAGTAGGAAACACCCTTTCAATGCTTCCCTCCGGGGAGGCATTTTTGTCGTTTTGTGCTACACTTTTTCAAGTGAGGTTTCATCGTGTCGTCTCCCGTAATAGAATTCAGGGACTTTTCATTCAAGTACAGGGTTCAGGCGGAACCCACGCTTTTCAACATAAACCTGAAGATAAACGAGGGTGAGAAGATTCTCATCTGCGGGCCCTCGGGCTGCGGAAAGTCCACACTCGCCTCCACTCTCAACGGTCTCATCCCGGCATCCTATAAGGGAGATATCACCGGAGAGCTCATAATCGACGGAAAGAGCTGGAAGGACTGGGACCTCTTCTCGCTGAGCAAGGTGACGGGTACCGTTCTCCAGGACAGCGACGGACAGTTCATCGGCCTCACTGTCGGAGAGGACATAGCCTTCGCACTCGAGAACGACTCGGTTCCCCTCAGAGAGATGAAGAAGGAAGTGAGGGAGGCTGCCGGGAGAGTCGGAATGGAAGAATTCCTCACACACTCTCCGCAGTCGCTCTCGGGCGGGCAGAAGCAGAGAGTGTCGCTTGCCGGCGTCATGGTCGACAGAGTGAAGATCTTCCTCTTCGACGAGCCTCTTGCGAACCTCGACCCCGAAAGCGGGAAGAAGACCATAGAGCTCATAGACGAACTTCAGAAATCGACGGGGGCGACAGTCATCATAATCGAGCACCGTCTCGAAGATGTGCTCTGGCGGAGCGTCGACAGGGTCGTTCTCATGAAGGACGGAAGGATAACGAGTGACAGTACACCCGACGAGCTTCTCTCCTCCCCTCTCCTTTCAGATACCGGAATAAGGGAACCGTTGTATGTCACGGCGCTGAAATATGCGGGCGTGAAGATAACACGGGAGATGCACCCGGGGCGCATAGACACACTCGTCCTCACGGAAGACGCAAAAGACAAGATAAGAGGATGGTTCAGGTCAGCTGAGGAGGAGAAGGAAGGTAAGACGGGAGAAATTCTCCTCGACGTAAAAGGTCTGTCCTTCACCTATCCCGGCGGCCACAGGGCCCTGAGGAACATAGACTTCACTCTCACACGTGGCGAGATGATGAGCATCGTCGGCCGCAACGGCGCGGGGAAGAGCACCTTCTCGAAGATCATCTGCGGCTTCGAGAAGGAGGATGAGGGGACGCTCACAATCTCGGGAAAGGACCTCTCGGCTCTCTCGGTCAGGGAGAGGGCTTATCATATAGGGTATGTGATGCAGAACCCCAACCAGATGATAACCCAGACCATGATAAAGGACGAGGTGGTCCTCGGCCTCAGGATGGAGAAGAAGAAGTCAGAGGAGGAGATAGAGAGAATCGGAGACGGAATCCTCACTGTCTGCGGCCTCAGATCCTTCCGCTCCTGGCCGGTCAGCGCCCTCAGCTACGGACAGAAGAAGAGAGTGACGATTGCATCCATTCTCTCGCTTGACCCGGAGATAATCATTCTCGACGAACCGACGGCGGGCCAGGATTTCAGACACTACACCGAGATAATGGAATTCCTGAAGAAACTCAACGAAAAAGGTGTCACGATAATCCTCATCACCCACGACATGCACCTGATGCTCGAATACTGTACACGCTGTGTCGTCTTCACCGACGGAGAGAAGATTGCAGATTCCACCCCATGGGACATTCTCTCGAACGGGACTCTGACGGAGAAGGCATCTCTCAAGAAGACCAGCCTCTCTTCTCTCGCCATCCAGTGCGGACTCGACGAGAAGGAATTCATAAGGCGCTTCATCGAATACGACAGGAGTGTGAGAGCATGATCAATCTCTTCAACTACATAGAGCGTGATTCATTCGTCCACCGTCTCAGCGGAGCGACAAAGCTCTCGTCCCTCATTCTTCTTACATTCGCGGCGATGACGACATTCGACACACGCTTTCTCTTCTTTCTCACGCTTCTCTCGCTTCTTCTCTTCCGGCTCTCGAAGATAAGACTGAAGGAAGTCAGGACGCTCTTCTGGTTCACCTTCGTCTTCATGGTGCTGAACAACCTCCTCATCTACCTCTTTTCTCCCGAGCAGGGAGTCGCAATCTACGGAGCAAGGCACCTCTTATGGAAGGGACTCGGCCGCTGGACAGTCACCTCCGAGCAGCTCTTCTATCACCTCAACGTGATACTCAAGTACATATCGACAATACCTCTTGTCACGATATTCCTCTTCACCACCGATCCCAGCGAATTCGCATCCTCCCTCAGCCGCATAGGAGTAAGCTATAAGATAGCCTACTCTGTCTCTCTTGCCCTGAGGTACATACCCGACATACAGCGGGAGTACAGGGACATATCACTCTCCGAGCAGGCACGCGGCCTCGAGATGGCGGGAAAGAAGGAGAAACTTGGAAAAAGGCTGAAGAGCGCCGTGTCGATGATGTTCCCCCTGATAATTTCGTCAATGGACAGGATCGAGGTGATTTCAAATGCGATGGAGCTCAGGGGATTCGGCAAGGGAAAGAAGCGTACCTGGTACTCCGCACGTCCCTTCACAAAGAAGGACGTCGCCTCGATTGTGCTCTCCGCACTACTCCTCGGAGTATCGTTTGCACTCTACTTCGTCAACGGCGGAAGGTACTACAACCCCTTCATTTAGAGAAGGTTATTCTCCAGCCCTCTCCGGTTCCTATCGAATAACCGGACGAAAACGATCCCTGGTTCACGGCAACACCGACCTTGAGAAGGGAGTTGATGTATACAAGAGCCTCGCCCTTTCCGACTTCAGTGAAGTTACGGCAGAACCTCAGTCTCTTTCCGTACACCACCCTGTCCCTGTTCTCGATTGTCACGTAGAGACTGTCACCGTATCTGAAGCCCATTGACGAGAAGAGCGTGTCGGGGATGTTCGTCCAGAGGGAGCCGTAACGGGTGTCGAGAATGTCGACAGTACCGGTGATTCTTCCGTCCCCCACAACCGGGTCCGGGATATCCAGCATCACGACTTCCGGACTCAGAAGAGGTCCCACTTCGTCGAATGTGATCTTTCCCGAGGCGAGCCGCGCTCCCGTGTAGGCGTAGACATCGCGGCCGTAGAAGGTGTACGACCTCCGGCTGTTCTCGAGTCTGTTCACGCCTTCGCTTATCTCGCGCCTCTCGAGTATTCCGATTCCCTTTGCTATGTGTGACAGAGTCCCGTTGTCCGGAGAAACGACTATGTGTCCGCTTTCAGTGAGGACGGCAACGCTCCTCCTGTCACTTCCGACTCCCGGGTCGACAACGGATACGAAGACCGTTCCGGGAGCCCAGTAGGGAATCGTCTGAATCAGGCGGTAGCTCCCCTCCCATATGTTGAACTGCGGAATTTCATGGGTGAGGTCCTCGATTTTGAGAGAGTGGTCGACTTCGTCGGCAACACCGTGCATCGCACTCACAGCTCCGTCGACAGTCCCGAAGTCGGACATGAAGACGACAGTCCCCCTCTTCCTCCAGGGTTCCTCCCTCTTGAGTTCTTCAGCACTTGTATACGTCATCACACCCTCGCCTTGTCCGGTCTGAGGGCCGCGGCACGCCCCAGATAGACCATTCTTCTTTCAGAGAGCGGCTCGTGAGCGACCATCACGAGAACCCTTATGCATTTCTCCATTCCGCCCTCCGTGTCCGCTTCCTGTGTGCAGAAGAGAGGAACATCGGAGGCGTGGCCGCTGCGGCGGAGGGCCGAAGCCGCATTGAGACTCCTCAGGTCCTTCGTCATCGAGAAGTGGATGAAGACGAGTTCATCCTCTTCAAGACTGTTGAGCTCAAGGAGACTCTCGAACATCTCTCTGACGGCGGCGGTGATTTCATCCCCGTCATCATGTTCCACGGTCACTGCACCGCGGAGCGCATAGGAACTACATACCATACGAGAAACCTCCTGTAATCAGGGAATTTAGGGTATCGAGTACGATCGATATCCCGAAGTAGACAAGGAATCTGACTATCGTCTTCACAACCGGAGCGAGGACGAGGACGCGGGAATACACGGAGCAGATGACGGAGGCGAGGATTATCCAGATTCCGACGAGGAAGATCGTCCATCCCATAAGCATCTGCAGTCCCGTTATGAGGGACACAAGCTCCTCGCGTACGGGGAAATAGAGAAAGAGTACGAAGAGAAAGGCAAAGAACATGTACAGCGACACGAGGTACGTGTGCGTTCTCGACGAATACTCGATTATCCTTCTCATTTCAAGCATACGGAAATCGTAACACAGAGGAAAAGGGAAGACAAGAAAGAGAGAGAACGGCCTCTCCACGTACCCTCCTAAAAAAATTATGAAAAATCTGATGGATAGCTCACGAAACTGATGTTAGACTGATAAAAAAGACAACATCAGGAGAAATTTATGACGATTTCCGAAAAGCTATTGAAATACGGAGTGAAGACTCCGGACATTCTTCTTCCGAAGAAGGATGTAGATATGAAGAAGTGGGCCGTAGTCGCATGCGACCAGTACACATCGCAGCCGGAATACTGGGAGAGTCTTTCGGATGAGGTCGGAGACGCACCCTCCACTCTCAGAATCATCTACCCCGAGGTCTACCTCGAGAGCGGCGACAAGGAGAAGATCATCTCCTCAATCAACGAGAAGATGAACGAATATCTTTCCGAGGGTATATTCGACGAGTATAAGGATTCCTTCATCCTCGTGGAGAGAACGACGGAGAGCGGAACGAGATTCGGCCTCATGCTCGCACTCGATCTCGAAGCCTACAGCTACGCAAAGGATTCGAAAACCCTCGTGAGGGCAACCGAGGGAACGATTCTCTCTCGCATCCCGCCGAGAAAGGAAATCAGAAAGGATGCTCCGATTGAGGTTCCGCACATCATGGTCCTCATCTCCGACAGAGACGGCAGAATCATCGAACCTCTCAGAGACAGAAGAGAATCTCTCAGAACTGTCTACGACACCGACCTCAACAAGAACGGCGGCCACATAAAGGGCTACCTCGTCGAAAGCGAAAAGGACAGGGAGGAAATCCTCTCGGGCTTCGAGGCACTCTACAATGCACTCGACCCGTCTAATCCCCTTCTCTTCGCAATGGGCGACGGCAACCACTCCCTCGCTACTGCAAAGTCCTGCTGGGAGGACATCAAGAAGGGACTCAGCGAAGAAGAGAGGAAGAACCATCCTGCACGCTTTGCGCTCGTTGAAATCGAGAACATCTTCGATTCCGGCCTCAAGTTCGAGCCTATCCACCGCGTGTTCTTCAATATCGACATGGACACCTTCGATTCGCTTCTCAAGCCCTTCTGCTCATCTTTCACGAAGGAGAAGGTCTGCTGCAGCCACGGCATAGTCAAGAAAACCAACGCTGCCGACGGAAAGCAGCACTTCGGACTCAACACGGGCGATGAATTCTATGTATACACTGTAGAGAATCCCGCAAAGGCAATCGCAGCCGGAACAATCCAGCTTGTCATCGACAGAATGCTCGAGGAGAAGAAGGGAGAAGTGGACTACATCCACGGAAGTGACGTCACACTCGAACTGGGAGCAAAGAAGGGAAACCTCGGAATCATACTTCCCGACGTCTCCAAGGAGAACTTCTTCTCCGACATGCTCAAGGACGGCGCATACCCCAGAAAGACCTTCTCCATCGGACACGCGAACGAGAAGCGCTACTACATGGAAGCGAGAAAGATCCGGTAACTACAGATCAAGTATGTACGAGCCCTGCCTGAGAATACGGTAGGGCTTTTTCGTTGCGTCGATGAGTGTCGAACTCTGTCCTCCCCTTACATCCGTATTCTTCACGATGAAATCGACCCGGTCGCCGAAGACGGGAAGTATCTCGTCGTAAGAGAGTAGACTCGCCGTTCCCGAGATGTTGACGGAAGTCGAGTAGATCGGTCCCGAGAGAGGAAGAAGACGCTGAAGGTATTCGTCTCCCGGCACTCTCACGGCCAGCGTCCTGCCGTCGGGATACGGAAGGACTGCTGTGAGAGAACACGGCCAGAGGGAGAGAATGTCGTCCGGGACGATGAGACCGGAGGAAAGAACCTGATCCTTCGTCATGAGGACGATGAAGTTCTTGTTCCGGGGTCTCTCCTTTATTTCGTAGATTCTCGCACTTCCCTCTTCTGACACCGTTGAAGATATCCCGTAGATCGTGTCGACGGGAAGGATACCAACCATTCCCTTTCCGAGGCACTCCGCGACTCTCTCGATGTTCCCGAAGCCGTAATCAATAATCTCTGCCATTTCTCACTCCTTTCCGTCTCCTTTTCACCAGGGGGACGACAACCATGATGACAAGACCGTAAGCCGCAGTAACCGAGAGTGCACTGAAGACACAGCCGAGAGTGCTTATTCCTCTGTATGAGGACACCTCCTCCGCGACTTCGCTTTCCGTTCGCGGATCGAAGACCGTATCGTCGGAGAAGGAGTAGACAAGCGATTTCTCCCTCGTATCCTCCCCTCTCTCTCCCGCAGCGCGGTACCTCAGGGAACTGAGGTCACCCTCCTTTCTTCTGATCTCCTCCTCCACGGAGGAAATCCTCTTTTGAGTCACTTTGTTGGCTATAAAACCGTCAGACGAGAAGAAAGCCTGTATAATGACGAAAGAAAAGAAGAAAATGACGATAAGTGACAAAACTTTAAATCTTGTATTCATAGTATCATATCGATATAATACTACAATGAATTGCCGTTTATGGCACGTCTCCAGGAGGAAAAAATGGCAAGAGCCAAGAAGACATGGAAGCTCGTTCTGACAAGTGTAATACTTTCAGTCCTAATTCTTGCTGCTTTCACTGCAGTTTTCATTCGTCTGATTGTTCCGGCTTACAACATCACACGTGAACAGATTTACAGCGTACTTACAAAGGCACTTCCGATTCTCATCGGCCTTGTCTTCATCGAAATAGCACTCGTATCCTCAAGGAGAAGCGAGAACGACTACAGGGAGAACATCGACAAGCTCGCTCCCAATGCCTATGATTCCCCTCTCTACACGAAGCCCGTCGACGATCCTCTGCAGAAGAACGGTCCGAGCGGTAACGAGCTCAACGTAACGAAGACCGAACCGGTTGTCAGGGAAATCATCAAGGAAGTTCCCGTCGAGGTTGTCAGGGAAGTCGTCAAGGAAGTACCTGTCGAGGTCGTAAGGGAAGTTCCCGTTGAAGTGGAAGTAGTCAAGGAAGTTCCCGTCGAAGTCGTAAGGGAAGTCGAGAAGGAAGTACCGGTAGAGGTTATCAAGGAAGTTCCCGTCGAAGTCGTAAAGGAAGTCGAAAAGCCCGTCGAAGTCATCAGGGAAGTCGTAAAGGAAGTCGAGAAACCCGTCGAGGTCATCAGGGAAGTTCCCGTCGAGATCATCAAGGAAGTCGTGAGGGAGGTTCCCGTCGAGGTCGTCAGGGAAGTCGAGAAGGAAGTACCCGTCGAAGTCATCAAGGAAGTCGTCAGGGAAGTTCCCGTCGAAATCATCAGGGAAGTCGAGAAACCCGTCGAAGTCGTCAAAGAGGTTGTCAGGGAAGTTCCAGTCGAAATCATCAAGGAAGTCGAGAAACCCGTCGAAGTCGAGAAGGAAGTTCCCGTGGAGGAAGAAGAGGTCTATCTCTCCTTTGCAGAAGCACTCGAAGAGGAAATCAGAGAGGCGAAGGAATCCGGGTATCCTCTTGTTCTCGTCAGCAGCGACGACGAAGCAAAGCTCGAGGCGGCATTCGATGCTCCTTCCTTCGTCGAAGACGGCAGGGCCTATGCAATCCTCCCCTACACAAGACGGAAGGATGTTCTCAGGAAGGCAAGGCTTGCAGGAGCTTCCATACTCGAGATGGATTCTTCAAGCACCGCCGAGGGAATGCTCAAGGCAATCAACAATTGAACTACCTCGCCCCAAGGGACGAGGAATCATGTTTCCTGCTTCACAGACTC
>CAVILL010000076.1:0-10694 GCA_963643635.1 Sphaerochaetaceae bacterium
CTTTCCGGCGGCGGGAATTGTTAAATACAGATTTTTCTTGCACTAACAGTGAAAGTGTGTGACAATTTCTTCGTTGCGTGAAAAACGCAGCTCCCTAAAAGGGGACAAGGAGGTTGCCGCTGGATATTCTTCCCGCGGTATTTTTTTGACATTTCAAGTGCAGTATTTTATTGTTGCACTGACAGCCGTGTCTGCTGATATAATAGTCAACTGTCAGAGGGGTCTTTACAGAATGAAAATGAAACGAGCCATTCCTGTTATACTACTTATGTGTCTTCTGCTTTTCTCATGCGGTTCGACACGCTTTGCATTCGACAGAACCGAGCGCAGCATCATCGAGCTCGGCGGCACCTACGACAAGACTACGGAAGAGGACATAAAGAAGTTCTATGAGGCGGAGGGGCTGGACGAACTCATCCTCGAGGTCTACAGAGGTACGTTCACCGACGTCGACGTACAGGGCTATCTCGGAGACGACATCTACAAGGAATACCAGAAGCGCGAGAAGGAGATGCTGAAGGAAATCGTGACGATGCGGAACGAGGAGGGGCTGGATGAAGTCGTCAAGGCCGTTCTCGACGAGACATACCCCGAGGCGATGGTTATTGCCGCCTTCGGAGGCGAGGGGACACAGCTTGTCCGGGACTTCAGGGAAGCATATGAAGAGAAGAAGGGGATAAAGGACGAGCTTACCCTCATTCTCCAGGAGCAGGGATACGCAGGAATAAAGGACGCTCTCGTGAACGGTGAATACGACGAGGAGACGATTGAGGAGTACCTGGGCAAGAGCACTCTCGAGAAGGCCCAGGAGATATATGCGAAGGAGACGGGAACCGACGGCTTCAACCCGACGAAGAAGTCTTCTTCCACAACGACGGCATCATCTTCCGGTCAGTCGATGCAGTTCGTATCATCCTCCGGAGATGTCGATTATGAGAATGCCGAGAAGAAGGAGACGAGTCTCATCACGCAGATAGTCGCAGTAGTCGTGGCCGTCATCGTCTTCTATCTGATTGCGGCAGTGGTGAGAAGCCTCAACAGGGGACCGGTATCTGCAGTAGTGGCGGTATGTGTGACGTTCTTCTCCACGGGAGCGGCATTCGGCGTGGCATTTGCCCTCACCGGCTGGTCGATATACTACCTGGCCTTCCTTCTCATTCTCCCGATCTACTTCATCCTCACTGCGGACGTCAGAGACTAGCCTGGATTTCGTTGAGCTTATCAAGCTGATCGGAGTGATAGAAGAATTCGTCAAGGGCGATTATACCCGCACCCTCGAGTGCGCTCCTGTCGCCCTTTGCCGATTTGAGTACCTTCACTTCCCTTTGAGGTGGAAGCATCATCCTCAGTTTGTCGTTGAGTGAGGCGTAGAGGTCGTCGCTCATCACGGAGAGTTCTCCCGTAATCACGACGCTTTCCGCTCCGAGTGCCTGCACGGCCTCTGCAAGAGCGAGGGCCATGTCCCTGAGGGTGTCATCTATCGCGATGAGTCCCTTCTCCTCCGTCGTGAGCCTCCTGTACTGGGTGATTCCCGTCATGCTCTTGAGTCTTGCGCCCGATGCGACTGCGCTCAGGCATCCGTTACCGCCGCAGGAGCATGTTATTCCGCTCGATACCTTCATGTGGCCGAAAGTTGGCATGTAATGCAGGAACTTCTCCTCGTATGCCGCTTCGATTTCGTCGCCCCAGGAAACGAAGAGTGTCTTCTCCATCTTCTTCCCTTCCATCTCGGCTCTCGCCTGTGCGACTGCGGCGGATGTGTACGTGACGGGCCACGGGAATGCAGAGGAAGGTACTTCGTCTTCGCCTCCGACAATCGTGACGCCGTAGACGACGGGCTCGTCGGAAGTCATCTTCCGGATGAAGGAGGCTATCTGATTAATCATGTTGTCATCCTTCGGGAAGCGCTCGAAGCGGAGAACCTGACCCGAGAGATTCGATGCCGATGCCGTGACGGTGGAGGATGAGAAAATGAAGGAGAAGACTCTGCCTTTCTTCTTCGCTATCGTGAGCTTCGTCGACGGACGACCCTGCGTCGTGTTGTCCCTCTCTCCGTTCTCGATGAGCCCCTCCCGGAGGAGTGCGTCGGTTATCTCGGAAATGGAAACCTTGTTGATTACGAGCTCACGAGAGAGCTCCGCGCGGGATAAGTCTCCCTTTCTCAGGGCATTGAGAACCTTGAGTCTGTTTATCGTTCTGGCGTTGTCGGGTCTTGAAAAGTCCATGGGGGTATTATATCACACGAAGGGATGGAAAAGAGAATAGGAAATCTTGCCGTTCGGCTTCTCTGTTATTATCTTTCGTTCGAATGGAGGACATCAAATGTCAAATAAAAAGTTCAAGACAGAAGTGGCGGACCTTCTGCATCTCCTGATTCACTCCCTTTATTCAAACAAGGAGATTTTTGTCCGTGAATTGATTTCAAACGCATCGGATGCCATAGATAAGCTCAAGTACCTGTCCCTGACGGACGGTGCTCTCAAGGGCTTCTCGTTCGAGCCCAGGATTCAGATTTCCTTCACCGAGGAAGGTGAGAGAACGCTCTCCATCAGTGATAACGGTATCGGAATGAACGAGGATGATCTCAACGAGAACCTCGGAACGATTGCCTCGAGCGGCACGAAGAAGTTCCTCTCATCTCTCAGCGACGACGCGAAGAAGAATTCGAACCTCATCGGCCAGTTCGGTGTCGGCTTCTATTCGGCATTCATGGTCGCAAAGAAGATCGAGGTGCTTTCGAGAAAGGCCGGGGAAGACAAGGCATGGCTCTGGTCCTCGAACGGCGAGACAAGCTATTCGATTGAACCGGCAGAGCGCTCCGAGCAGGGCTCGACAGTCAGAATATATCTCAACGACGATGACTCGACATACGCAACACGCTGGACTCTCGAGAATCTCATCAAGAAATACTCCGACCATGTTGCATACCCGATCTATCTTGAGTATGACCAGACCCACTACACCGACGAGAAGGACGAGAAGGGCGAAAGCAAGAAGACAGTCGAGCACAAGAACGAGCAGATCAACTCATGTTCGGCTCTCTGGAGAAGAAGCAAGAGCGAGCTGAAGGACGAGGACTACAAGGAGTTCTACAAGAACAACTACTCCGACTACGAGGATCCTCTCTTCTACCTCCACACGAAGGCTGAAGGCACAACGGAGTACACAACGCTCTTCTTCATCCCCGCAAAGGCTCCCTTCGACATGAACTATGCCGACTACAAGCCGGGCGTGAAGCTCTATGTAAAGCGTGTCTACATCACCGATGACGACAAGACGCTGCTTCCTCCCTACCTGAGGTTCGTCCGCGGTGTCATCGACAGCGAAGACCTTCCCCTCAACGTCTCGAGAGAGATTCTCCAGGAGAACAAGATCATGGCTGCAATCCGGAACGGTTCGGTCAAGAAGCTCCTCTCCGAGTTCAAGAAAATCAGCGAGAACAATCCCGAGCTCTATGACAAGTTCATCACTCAGTACAACAGACCGCTCAAGGAAGGTCTCTACCAGGACTACGCGAACAGGGAGGCACTCCTCGATGTCGTAAGGTACCATTCCTCCGAGAAGGACGGCTGGGTATCTCTCAAGGAATACAGGGAGAGAATGAAGGAAGGTCAGAAGGCCGTCTACTACATCTCCGGCGGCAGCGAGAACATTCTCAAGGCTTCTCCGCTTGTGCAGGCTTTCAAGAAGAAGGGGTATGAGGTGCTCATCCTCGACGAGGACATAGACGAACTCGTAATCAGCACGGTCGGCGAATACGACAAGGTTCCTCTCAAGGCAATCAACCGCTCCGATGCCCTCGATGAGATTTCCACAGACGAGGAGAAGAAGGAGAACGAGAAGAAGAGTGCCGTTGCCGACAAGGTCGCAGCAGCTCTCGGAGAGAGAGTCAAGAAGGTTCTCGTTTCCTCACGTCTCGGCGATGCTCCGTCTTCCGTCATCATCGACCAGAACGACCCGAGCATGGAGATGCAGAGACTCATGAAGCAGATGGGCGGCCCCGTCGAGGACATCAAGCCGATTCTCGAAATCAACCCGGAAGCGGGTCTCGTGAAGAGAATCGAGGCATCGGAGGACGAAGAGCTGACGAAGAATCTTTCCGTGGTTCTCCTGGGACAGGCTCTCATCCAGGAAGGAATCCTTCCGAAGGATCCGAGCGAATTCTCCCTTGCTCTTGCAAAGGCTTTCAACTGATTCTGAAGATAATCCGGAATGTGCACCACGGCTCAAAGCTGCGGTGCTATTTTTTTCTTCCGTGTTGCTCAAGGGGAATGAAGGATGATACAGTCTCTTCATTACGGGAGAAGACTGACAGTGGCACAGCGGAATACGGAGAAGCGTAATCAGATTCTGAGGGTTTCATACGATTACTTCAGCCGTATGCCGTATGACGACGTCTCGCTCTCCCTCATTGCCGACGCGGCGGACATCAACAAATCTCTTCTGCAGCACTATCACGGAAAGAAGGCGGACATCATCAGAACGCTTCTGGATGAGATTCTCTCCGTGTCCGCATCATTCATGAAGGAAAGAGAGAACGATGGAACTGACATGTTCCAGACCCTCTCCGATTTCAACATGCTCTTCTTCAAGGCGGCATCACTGAACCGGCGACTCGATATGTTCATCACCTCTTCCGTCAGCCAGCCCGAGCCCCTCTCCGCCATGACTGATTCCATCATTGAGTGGCTGAGAGACCTCTGCGGGGAGAATACCTTCTCGTATCTTCAGCTGAGGACTGCGGTATCATTCTCGATGGCGGGCTCGATGCACCTCTATCAGATGCGCGATGCACTCGGTATCGACTACCGCTTCATCTGCCGCAACCATATCCATTCCCTCATGAGCCTCCTGCAGTTCGAACACAGCGACATCGACCGTATCTGTCTGAGGACCGATGAGAGGCTTCCTCTTCTCAGCGTAGACGATTACCTTGCCTTCTGCCGTGACGGAATTGCCTGGTTCATCATCTGATCAGAAGCAGTCACCTGCGGTCTTTCCTCCGGCTTTGTAAAATCTCTATTTTCTTATTGATAAAAATGTATTCATTAATATAATCCTCATATACCGTGTCTAGATACTATACACGTATACTATCCAAAATCAGGAGAAAAGAGGAGAAAATGGGTATGACAAAGATTATCCCCAACGGAGGACGGGAGTTCGCCATTGAACAGGGCTACGTCGCACACATCGACACGAAGAAGTGCGTAAACTGCGGTACCTGTCGTGAGAACTGTCCGGTTCACGCAATCGATGAGGCTCAGCGCTGGATCTGCCGTGTCTGTCCGGAATGTACTGACCAGCCTGTTATGCGTCTTGATCAGATCGACGATTTCTGCACGAAGCAGTCATGTACCACTGCATGCCCGCTCGGCATCAGCCCACAGGGCTACATCGGGCTTGCAAGAAACGGAAAACTCGAGGAAGCATACCGTACCATCTGGGAGAAGAACCCTCTTCCGTCGGTATGTGCACACATCTGCCACCATCCCTGCGAGCAGGTCTGCAAGCGCGGCGTTCTCGTAGATGACCCGATGGCCATCAGGGGAATCAAGAGATACCTCGGTGAGAAGGTTTCTTATAAGCGTCCGGTCTATCCGAAGACGCATGATGAGCGCATTGCGGTAATCGGTGCGGGTCCCGCAGGACTTTCTGCCGGCCATTTTCTCTCTGCACTCGGCTATGATGTAACCGTTTTCGAAGGAAACTGTGAGCCGGGCGGAATGCTTGTAAGAGCGATTCCAGAGTTCAGACTCGACAGAAATGCAGTAAGGGAAGACATAAGGAAACTCGAGGAAGCAGGACTTAAGATCCAGTGCTCATCCAGACTTGGAAAGAAGCAGATCGAGGAGCTCGGAAAGGAATATGACGCAGTTGTCGTTGCTGCGGGAACTCCCCACGGAAAGGAAATCACATGGGTTCCGAAATGGAACTACGACAGTGTATATACTGCCATCCAGTTCATGGATTTCATCAACAATGACCAGAACACATACCGTATGCCTCACCAGAACTTCGTAGTGAAGGGGAAGGAAGGAGTCGTCATCGGCGGCGGTTCGGTCGCAATGGATACGGCGCGTGCAGCAATCCGCCTCGGGGCTGAGAAGGTTACTGTTGTCTGCCTTGAGGAAGGGGAATATGTTCCGGCTCACAGCTGGGAGAAGGAAGAGGCAGCAGAAGAGGGTGTCGTCTTCATGGAAGGTTACAGCCCGAAGGCATACACCGGAAGAGTCAACACGCTCGAGGGAATCGACTTTGTAAAGGTCACCGATTTCAGAAAGGATGAGAACGGTAAGATTTCGTTCAGCACCGATGACGGTAACGTAGTTCATATTCCGGCATCCTTCTGCATTGTAGCTATCGGACAGTATTCCGATCCGATTTACCCGGCAGCAGACGGTGAGAGCGTCTTCTACGCGGGAGATATCGCAGGAGGCCCGTGCTCTGTCATCAACGCCCTTGCAAGCGGAAGAAAGGCTGCATTCGATGTTGATGCTGCACTTCAGGAGAGAGTTCTCAGAAACGCTGAAACCGGACACGGTCTCATACAGGCTCCCAGAGAGGAGAAGATCTATCCGTGCAACCGCCGCAAGACCATGCCTCATGAACGCCCTGTCATAGAGCCTGAGAAGAGAGTGAAGAACTTCGATGAAGTCGAGCTTACCTATACGGATAAACAGTTCAGGGAGGAAGCTCTCAGATGCCTCGGCTGCGGTTTCGCTTCCGTAGATACAGAAAAGTGCATCGGATGCGGCATCTGTCAGAAGCTCTGCCCCGAAGGCGACGTCATCACACTTGTGAAGAAATAAGGAGGAAGAAAGATGAAGAATATCAAACGAACAGCTCTCGTTGTCGGAGCAGGCCCCGGCGGCAGTACAGCTGCATTCTACCTCGCAAAAGCCGGCGTGGACGTACTCCTTGTCGACAAGGAGACATGGCCGAGAGATAAGATATGCGGAGGAGTATACCTTTCAAGCCTCTATCCGATGCTCAAGGAGATGGGCTGCTTCGATCAGATGTATTCCCAGCAGGCATGCAACATCACGACCATGAGACTCATCAACCGCAGCGAGGATTACATCGTTCTCGATGTCGATCCCTTCATGATTGCTCCCAGGCGCTTCACCGACGATCAGATCAGACGCGCAGCCATAAGAGAGGGTGCCGACTTCATGGAGAACTATGAGGCTGTATCGCTCATAATGCGCAAGGGTGTCGTAAAGGGAGTCCACGGACTCTATCACAACGAGCCGATGGATATAGAAGCCGATGTAGTAGTGATTGCAAACGGTTCGCACAGTGAGCTCTCGCGTCAGCTCGGTGCCTTTGTCGATGATCCGGATATGACGATGTACTGCTTCCGTGCATACCTCGACGGCGTCGAGGGACTCGTTCCGGGACAGGCTGAAGAGTACTACGTACCGATGGGACTCAACGGATGGAGCCCGATCTGCACGACATGGCTCAACCCCCATTATGAGGGAAAGCAGGCCGTCCTCGGTCTCACAATCACCGAAAAGGCCCTCAGGGATTCCGGACTCTCGTCGATGGAGTTCTACGAATACTGGAAGAACAATACGAAGTTCGGTCAGGAAAGACTGAAGAACGCGACGCTCATCGACAAGTTCCGCGGCTGGCGCCTTCCGGGATCGAGAAAGCTCGCACAGAGCGTCTATCCCGGTGCAATCCTCATCGGAGATGCAATCGCAGCTGCAGAGTGTGCCTTCGAATACGGCATTCCGTCAGCAATGGTCGGCGGCCAGATTGCTGCAGGTGTAATTGCCGAGTGTGATAAAAAGGGTGACTTCTCGTTCGAAGAGCTCAATAAATACCAGGCTCTTGCTGCAGGTGCCCTCGACCCGGGACTTCAGTTCAACGGAATGTTCCGTGACGAGCTTCTGAACAAGGAAGAGGTCATGAATGACTTCTTCAGATGGGTAAAACTCCAGGATGGATACCCTCATCTCTCGTTCAGCGGATGCGCGATGAAGTACATGAGCGAGGTTCTCGGACTCGATATACAGATTTCCGAGAACTCGAGATCACAGTAATTCCGGGGGAAGTATTTCCGGCAGAAATGAAAAGACCGTGGCTCACCGCTGCGGTCTTTCCTTCTGTGCATCAGAGATACCTTCCGGTGATGCTGTCCCTGTTGTTCCTGATTTCCTCCGGTGTTCCGGCTGCAATTATCAGGCCGCCTTCCTCTCCGCCTCCGGGGCCCATGTCGATGACGTAGTCGGCATTACGGATTATGTCCCGGTCGTGCTCGATTACGATTACGGTGGCGCCGTTATCGAGAAGGGACTGGAATACCGAGAGAAGCACCTGCACATCCAGCGGGTGGAGGCCTATCGAAGGTTCGTCGAACACGAATACCGAATCATCCTGCGTCCTTCCGATTTCGGAAGCGAGCTTGAGTCTCTGCGCTTCTCCTCCCGAGAGCCCCGGAGTCTCCTCTCCGAGTGTCAGATACCCCAGTCCCAGCTCCCTCAGGATATTGAGTTTCTCCCTTACACTTTTCATGTCTCTGCAGAAGCTGTATGCGGAGTTGATGTCCATTGCCATCAGTTGAGGCAGCGACAGGGTCTCTCCGGCTTTGCTGGTGAGCCTTATCTCTTCCGCTTCCCTTGCGTAGCGTGATCCTCTGCAGTCGGGGCAGGGAATGTCGACATCGGGAAGGAACTGCACATCGAGACTCACTTCTCCCGTCCCGTCACACCCGGGGCATCTGAGAGCGCCGGTGTTGTACGAGAAGTCTCCGGCTCTGTATCCTTTCGCCTTTGCGTCCGGAGATGAGGCATAGATCTTTCTCAGCTCGTCGTGGACTCCCGCGTATGTCGCGACAGTCGAGCGCACGTTGATTCCGATGGGTGAGGCGTCGATGAGCTTTACGTGTCTTATGCCTTCTGCTCTTATTTCTCTTATGTGCTCCGGCAGCGTCTTCCCGTCTACCTTACTTTCGAGTGCCGGTACAAGACTTTCGAGTACCATTGTGGTCTTTCCCGAACCCGATACTCCCGTAACGACCGTTAGTCTCCCTTTAGGGAAGTCTGCTTCAAGAGGCTTCACGGTGTGGATTCTGTCTGTTGAAAGATGAATTCTTCCGAGAGCGAAGATGTCGTCTCTGCTGCAGCACTGCCGTGTTCTGACCTCCGCTTTACCGGAGAGGAACGGGCCGATCTGCGACGCCGGATTCCGTTCGATATCTTCCACAGTACCCTGTGCAATCACTCTTCCTCCGCCGTCTCCGGCTTCGGGGCCCATCTCGATGATCCAGTCGGATTTCTTCAGTATCTCGGTGTCGTGGTCGACAAGGATTACGGAGTTTCCGTCTTTCACAAGATCCTCGATTACTCCCGTGAGTCCGACTATGTTCGCCGGATGGAGACCGATTGACGGCTCGTCGAGGACGTAGAGAACGCCCGTCGTGCGGTTTCTGACGGCACGGGCAAGCTGCATGCGCTGTCTCTCTCCAGTGCTGAGCGTGGATGCGGCGCGCTCGAGTGTGAGGTACCCCAGTCCCAGGTCCGTCAGTCTCCCTGCTGTGTCAAGGAAGGAATCCGAGATGCTTTTTGCCATCGGCCGCATTTTCGCGGGGAGGCTTTCCGGAACTCCCTTCACCCACTCAACGAGCTCGGAGAGCGTCATCTCGCACGCCCTGTCGAGAGATATTCCCCTTATGAGGGGCTCTCTGGCGGCGGCACTGAGGCGTGTTCCTCCGCAGTCGGGGCAGATATCCTCCCTGAGGAATTTCTCGACACGCTTCATTCCCTTTTCGTCCTTCACCTTCGCCAGGGCATTCTCGACTGTGTAGACGGCATTGTAGTACGTGAAGTCCAGTTCTCCCGCCTCGCTTCCGTTCTTCGATTTGTAGAATATGTGTTTCTTCTCTGCGGGGCCGTTGTATACGATATCCTTTTCCTTTTCTGTGAGGTCTCTGAAGGGAACGTCGGTTCTCACTCCCATCGCTCTGCAGACGTCCGTCATGAGGGACCACATGAGACTGTTCCATGGAGCTACTGCGCCTTCGTCTATGCTCTTCGATTCATCTGGAACCAGGGAAGATATGTCCACCGTGCGGACGACTCCCGTTCCGCCGCATTTTCTGCAGGCTCCGCTGCTGTTGAATGAGAGGTCCTCGGCTGACGGCGGGGTTACACGTGCTCCGCAGACGGGGCATATAAGGTCCTTCTCCGCCGCGACGGCGAGAGAGGGCTCGAGATAGTGGCCGTTGGGACAGCGGTGGGAGGCAAGGCGGGAGTACATGAGCCTGAGACTGTTCAGAAGCTCCGTCCCGGTCCCGAATGTGCTTCTGATCCCCGGAATTCCCGGCCTCTGATGCAGAGCCAGGGCTGCCGGGACGTACAGCACTTCGTCAACCGAGGCCTTCGATGCCTGTGTCATGCGACGCCGCGTGTATGTCGAGAGAGATTCCAGATAACGTCTCGAGCCTTCTGCGTAGAGCACTCCCAGTGCCAGCGACGACTTTCCCGATCCCGATACTCCGGCTATTCCCGTGATTCTCCCCAGCGGGATGTCTACGTCTATGTTCTTGAGATTGTGGACCTTCGCTCCACGGACAAGCATTCTGTCTGTCATCATCTGCCTCCGATGGAGATTATAGCGGAAGAAGGTTTTCTGAAGAATCATCTCTCATGAAAAGATGATTTTCCGAATCTGGTGAAATGATT
>CAVILL010000077.1:0-10246 GCA_963643635.1 Sphaerochaetaceae bacterium
ATGTGAGAACGGGGAGATTCTCCGGGGGGACCAGACTGAAGAATCAGAACAATCTGCTGCAACGGTGCATTCTGTGCTGATGATTTTTATTCTTCCATCGGGTAATATGATGGCATCATGAAAAAAGCTCTTCTCTTTGTTGTACTACTGGTATCTGTTTTATCCATCTATGCTTCATCCAGTCCGTGGGCGCTTTCGTCAATAAAGCTCGGACTGGGCAACGACAAGTACGCATACGGCCTCTCCCGCAACGACGACGACCAGCTTTCGTACTCCGAGCATATCACACTCGCGGGCGAGAAGTGGTACGTGAAGGCGAACCTCAACGGTATTACGAACCGCGGCTGGAAAACGGGATGGGATATAAAGGATCCGGGTGTGAAGGACGAAGACGAAAACCACTGGTACGACGGAAGAATCGACGTCACCGAGATAATCACGGGCTACAATTATACCCATGAGTTCTCGTCCCTCTTCTCTCTCAGGGTTTCCCCCGAGACGGGCTTCTTCCTTTCCGGTTATACAGGATATGATTTTCTTCAGAATACGGTACATAAGCTGAGCGGAATTCATTCCGTCAACATCAAATACGACTATGATGATGTCCGCTTCCATTACTATCTCGGCGGGAACGTCACGGGATATTTCAATCTCTATCGTCTTCCGTCGTCGTATCTGTCGCTTGCCGTCACAGCGGAGGCCTACCATGCCTTCGGCTTCGAGTCCGACGAGAAGCTGACGGCAACCCTTGCCGTCAACAACGACTATACTGACATCCTCTCGCTCTCCTTCGGCTGGAACTGGGTACAGGAGCATAATTCCTCAGCTACAATGGAACTGTATTCAAGGTACATAAACGGTCCGTATTTCGCATATTCGATAAATACGGGATTCTTCTCCCTTGACTACTTCACGGAGGCGACGAACCACTTCGGCTATGCTGTTCTCTCCTTCGACATAATGTCGGTTTTCAAGCCGACGATCTGGGAGGAGAACAATTTCTTCATCTCCATGGGATTCTCGAAGCTTATCGGTCTCACTTTCCAGGATCAGGAACTCAATTATCCGATTACAGACAACTGGTCCGTGGTGCTCAGAAACAGATATGTCGCAGGCTATCCGACTGACAGGAGTGCGGAGCTCAGCGATGATCCGAATAAAGTCGTCAGACTCAAGCAGGGCCATGCAATGGATACTCTCGGCTTTGAATTCTCCTGTCCGATCGAGGCCCTCGGCAACTGGATCACGCCCTATGTTTCAGTCTCACTGGGGTACATGAGATGGGATCTCACCGAGCTCAACAACATGGTGCGCGGCTTTTCTCTGCCGAGTCTGAGCATTTCCTTTACCGACGGAAGATACGGACACTCCTTCGTTGCCGACATCGAATCGGGGATAACGCTCGTTCCGGAAGGACTTGTCTCGTTCAATTCCTGTTCTCTTACGGCCTCTGTGTTCGGAGGACTGTCTTATGTGACGGGTGATTTCGTAGGAGACTACAGAGTGTGGTCGGAAAAGCGGGCAGACTCGGATACTCACGGATGGAAGGACAACTTCCTCTTCAGATGGGGCCTCTCGCTCAACTTCGGTTTCGATATCTGATAGGAAAATCATCCCCGGTTCTGCCGGGGATGAATTCAGAATGTCGTCTCGTCGGGATTCCGTGCGGGAACTATTCCTTCGGGAACCACGCTCCCGATTGTCTTCATGTCTTCGTCTGATAAGGTGAAATCGAAGACATGCGTGTTCTCCTCGATTCTTTCTGGAGTCACGCTCTTCGGAAGCGGAATGTAGCCGCTCTGGAGAGCGTAGCGTATGCAGATGTGTGCAACAGACTTTCCGTATTTCTCCGCAAGGTTGATCATCACGGGATTACTGAACATGCCGCCTGTCCCCATGGGGGAGTAGGCTTCGAGAAGCATTCCCTGCTTCTTCGAGTAGTCCGCGATTTCCTTCTGGTTGATTCCCGGGCAGAACTTGATCTGGTTGACCATCGGCTTCACCTCGGCTGACGAGAGTATGTTGTCTATGTGGTGGGGCCAGAAGTTCGAGAGGCCGATTGCTTTCAGCCTGCCTTCGTTATACGCTTCCTCCATTGCCTTCCAGCATTCCCTGTCTATCTCCTCCCAGTTGTCGCGGAAGGCGACGGGGTTGGGCCAGTGGATGAGATAGAGGTCAACGTAGTCGAGTCCGAGAAGCCTGAGACTTCTTTCTATTGCATTCTTTGCCGGAATGTATCCATGGTCGGGATTCGCGAGTTTTGTCGTTATGAAGAGTTCCTCTCTCTTCGTTCCGCTTTCCCTTAGATAATCGTTTACAGCCCTGCCGACGCTTTCCTCGTTGCCGTATGCAGTGGCGGTGTCAATGTGCCTGTAGCCGCATCTGAGAGCGGAGAGGACTGCGTTGTACGCCGTCTCTCCCGAAGGGGACTGCCAGGTTCCGAAGCCGATTACGGGAATCTTCGTGCCGTTCGAGAGGGTGAGTGTATCACTCAGTGACTTTAAGTTGTTCATCGAAATAATATCCTCCGTTGTTTCATCATAAGGAAAAGAGCGACTGTTGGAAAAGAGAGGAATCGAAATATTCTTCCCTGTGATATGTTCCGCCCTCTGTGCAGCCGTGATGCCGGTGTCCGTTACTCCTTCGAGATGAGCGAAAACGGATTCAGGGTGGTGTTTTACAGGGGGGAACCGTTATCGCGTTTCCCGGTACTGACAGAGTAGAGAGAGGAGTGTCTCTGAAGCCCGGAGAAACCGATACGACTGTATATGATCTGTCAGAACCATATGGAGGGCTCTTGATTTCCTGAAAATGAAGGGGCTTATCAAGCGTGCCGGCGGGGACAGACACGTATACCGGGAGATTCTTTAGTACAGAGGCGAACTGTGCGATATTGAAAAAAAGTGATTATTTTACATAAGTAATCCGGTTTACATTTGCTTTTTCTGTTCTTATGGGCTACGATTTGTCCATGAAAGAAAAAAACGTCAGCTTTACTTCATCTCTTGTTCGTACGGCTCTTCCGATAACGGGACAGAGCCTTCTGCAGTCATCGTTCTCCGTCATCGACCAGCTTATGGTCGGACAGCTCGGGAGCGTCAGCATTGCCGCGGTCGGAATTGCGGGGAAGTTTGCTTCCTTCTTCTCCGTCATCATTGCGGCGGTAATCTCGGCCTACGGGATAATGCTGAGCCAGTACATAGGAAAGAAGGACGGGAAGGGTGAGGGCCATGTCTTCAGAATCACATTCTCAATATCTTCTGTCGTCGTACTTCTGTTCCTGCTCCCGTCTCTTGTTCTTCCGTCGGGGGTTATGAGGCTTTACATCTCCGATGTCGATACTGTCTCCGAGGCTGCAGTCTATCTGAGAATCGTTGCCGTCGGATTTCCGCTGCAGGCTCTGACGCTTCTTTTCTCCACAATACTCAGGTGCCGCGAAAAGGCATCTCTTCCGCTTCTTGCGTCTCTCTTATCGGCTGTCGTCAACAGCACTCTCAACTATGTATTCATCTTCGTGCTCGACAGGGGCGTTGCAGGAGCGGCTGCGGCGACGGTGATCAGCCAGGCTGTCGCATTCGTGTCCGTTCTCATTCCGGCCGTAAGATATTCCCGGCCGGAAAGGGGCGGGGAGAGAAGAGATTATGTGAAATCGTTCTTCCGTATATTCCTTCCCATAATCTTCTGCGAGTTCTTCTGGGGTCTGGGGGAGAATGTATATGCTTCCGTCTACGGACACCTGGGGACGGCGAGTACGGCGGCCTATTCCCTCACGGGGCCCGTGCAGTCACTGATGATCGGGGCGCTTACGGGGCTGAGCCAGGCTTCGGGAATACTCATCGGAAAGGACCTGGGAAAAAAGAACGGGGATGCGGCATACGCGCATTCTCGTGTCATCATACGATACGGAGTCATCTTCAGTGTCGTTCTCTCCGTGCTTCTTGTCTTCATACGAGGTGCCTACCTCGGACTCTACTGTGTTGAAGCGGAGGTGAAGAGCCTTGCCTCGTCTCTTCTTCTCGTCTACGCCTTCTACGCCCCCGTGAAGGTCTGCAATATGATAATCGGCGGGGGAATCGTGAGAGCGGGAGGAAGAACCGACCTGAGCATGTATATCGACCTCATCGGAACATGGTGCATAGGAGTTCCGGTTGCGCTTCTCATGTCATTCGTCTTCTCTCTTCCCGTCTACTGGGTATATGCCGGCCTTTCTTTCGAGGAGTGCGTGAGACTCGGGATGGTTGTGAGACTCTTCAGAAGCAGAAGGTGGATGGAAAGTCTCTGAGGTATACTCTCCTGAAACCTTCGGGAGAGTAGGAATAGTCCCTTTCCTCCTGCGTCCGGAGAATGCGGCTGAAGCGCATTCCGCGGTGGATTATTACCGTCAGTCCGTCGTATCTTGCCATATAGTGGAGGTTGCCCCTGCCGTCACGGCAGTAGATCTGGAAGACGGCGGAATCGATTCCTTCTTCGCTTATGAGAAGGAAGACGGCACAGGTAAAGGAATGGGAGATGATTGTCTTCTCGATGTATTTTCCGGAGATTGCGAGTATGCAGATGATGTCGTATGTTCGTTCCATATTCATTTGATTAGCCCGGAAAAAGCGGAAATGGAAAATTCTGCGGGGCGGTTTTGTTTACTTCATACTGCTGAAGGAACATAATTCATAACTGATGAAAAAAACGATCCTTATTCTCCTGGCTCTCGCCGCCATGCTACCCATCTCTGCTTCCGTCACTATCGAAGGTGCGACGGGGCTGAGCTATAATATGACATATGACTCCTCTCCGATGATGTTCGGCGACATGACGGTAACGTATGACGACTGGTCAATTTATATGGAATACAGGTACAGGAGTACTTTCACGGCAGATATCCAGTACAAAAACACAAAGGGTATACTCAACCATCAGGCTAACGTGTTCTCCCGCTGGATCCTCTCAGAGGGTGGCTTCACTGCAGCAGGCTACATGCTGATTCTCAATCTCGGTGTGAATGGCTTCTACTTCAACCTCGGCCTCGGAACCGAAGGTGCGCTGTCTTACTCGCCGTACTCGAAGGAGCCTCTCTTCATCCTCAGCCCTCAGGCGAGGGTGAGACTGGGTTACAGATCCGACATCTTCGGTGTGTGCATTTTCCTGGAGAACAATTACCGCTCTGAGAAGGAATGGAACGCAAAGACGTCCCTCGGCCTCGATTTCTCCTTCTTCCTGTCTTCAGAGGATACGCTTCTTCTCACCGTTTCCGCCACGTCATGCGAAGTGCTGATGGATCCCTACCGCATCCTCTATTCTTCGCGTGTCAGAGCCGGCTGGAGGAGGGTGTTATGAGAAAGCTTGTCTATCTGAGTCTGATTACCGTATTGTGCCTTGTCTCATGCTCGGCTCCCGTCTTCAATCCCTTCCAGTTCACGACGAATCCCTTCCTCGTAAAGACCGTCATCAGTGACAGAGTCATCACAGAGGAGAGCATCTCCTTCTCCGTGACGACGGACAATCACTTCGACCGCGACAACTCATCGTGGTTCAACGAGAACTACTACTCGTTCCTGAAGGAGAAGAACTATCCATTTGCTTTGACCCTCGGTGACCTTACGGACACGGGCGTCTTCGTCGAGAATGCTCTCAGCTTCGCAGAGACTGTGAAGGAACTGACGACGGAGAAGTTCTTTACGGCATGTGTGGGAAACCACGACAGACACACCCGTTCCTTCATGTGGGACAGCGGTGACGAGATGTTCACCTCTGCGGGATGCTACTACTACGGAAAGACTTCCGACGGAAAGCCGCTTCTTGCCATATACAAGATGGACAACTCCTACGACTGCATCACAAATCAGCAGTTCGAGTACCTCGAGGAGGCTCTGAAGAAGGAAAGTGCCGTCTACCGCATGATAATCATCCACGAGAACGTGACGACGGGAAGCAGTCTCAACCCGACTCTCGTCATCTTCGGTCTCTCCTCAGGCGAAGCCAACAGACTCTACAGGATAATGAGCGAGAACGGAGTGGGACTCATACTCTCGGGCCACAACCACTGCGGGAACATCGAGTACCATCTTTCAGATACTCTGGGAGAACTCAACATGGCGGCCTACCACCGCAGGAACGGCACCGTCCTCGACATGGAAAGCGAAGGCTGGTGGTACGAGCTGACGCTTTCCGTCTCCGACGGCTCAGTGACAATCACCGGCTACAGGGCCGAGAAGAGCGAGGCGGCTGCGTCTTACAGTTTCCGGCTTCCCCGGAACAGGTAGAACCGTATTCCCCTCTTTCCTCACCCGGGAGAGGGATTTTTCTGCGTCTGAAGATGAAAATTCTTAATAATTAGCGCGTAAGTTACTTGTTTATAAATACTAATTGTTTAAAATACTTCGTTGGTATTTCAAATGCGAGGTATTGTATGGATACAATTCTTATCACGCTGGCAGTAGCAATGATTGCCGGACTCATGATGAGCAGACTTGCAAAGCTCGTCCAGCTCCCGGCCGTCACGGCTTATCTTGTGGCGGGTCTTCTGATCGGACCCTATTTTCTCGGCAGACTCGGAATCGACGGACTCGGATTCCCGACTCTCGAGTATGTCAATTCCTTCGATATCATATCCCAGACGGCACTGGGCTTCATCGCCTTCGCCATCGGAAACGAATTCAGGCTCAAGGACCTCGAGAGCATGGGACGGGCGGCAATCACGGTAGGTATTCTCCAGGCTGTGATTACGACAGTCATCGTCGACATCGCACTCTGCGCACTTCATTTTCTCGCGCCTTCCGTTCTCTCTCTTTCCTCTGCAATCACGCTCGGTGCAATTGCGGCTGCAACGGCTCCCGCGGCAACGCTCATGGTTGTGAGACAGTACAAGGCCGAGGGACCTCTGACGAAGCTGCTGCTGATGGTCGTCGCCATCGATGACGCAGTGGGGCTTGTGCTCTTCTCCGTCTCCTTCGGTATTGCCTCCGCACTCGAAACGGGTACGGCAAGCGTCGTCACAATCATTCTCGAACCTCTTCTCGAAATCGGAATGTCGTTCGTACTCGGAGCATTCTGCGGATGGCTTCTGAACGTTCTGGAGAAGTTCTTCCACTCCAGGAGCAAGAGACTTGCTCTTGCAGTTGCATTCGTCTTCTTCCTCGTCGGCTTCTCCGACAAGGAATTCAGCCTCGGGGGAGTCGTGACACTCAAGTTCTCGCTGCTCCTGGTATGCATGATCACCGGCACCGTCTTCTGCAACATCTGCGAGACGAGCCTCGAACTCATGGACAGGGTTGAGAGATGGACGGGCCCGCTGAACATGCTCTTCTTCGTTCTCAGCGGAGCCGAACTCAATCTTTCGATTCTTCTCAATCCGACAGTCATACTCATCGGTGTCGTATTCATCGCATTCAGAAGCATCGGCAAGATCAGCGGGGCATACATCTCCTGCCGCCTCGAGCACACAAGCGAGAATATTCAGAAGCATCTGGGAATCACGCTTCTTCCTCAGGCGGGTGTCGCACTCGGTATGGCGCTTACGGCGGCCAACCTTTCCGACGGCGCAGTCGTGAGGAGCGTTGTCCTCTTCGCCGTGCTTGTCTACGAACTTGTCGGACCGACGCTCACGAAGCGCAGCCTTACTCTTGCCGGAGAAATCAAGCCGGAGGGAAGAAAGTCATCCCGTACCGTCAACAGTGCTGACAACAAGGACGCTTTTACAGTAAAATAACGTATGCCTTACATTACACAGGACTTACGTATTGATGACATAAGATGTATAAGGAGCCCCGAGGAACTCGGAGCTCTATTTCCACTTCTCGAAGAGGACAGAAAGAGAATCTGCGCCTTCAGGGAGAACGTCATCAACATCATCACCGGAAGAGACAGGAGAATGCTTGCCGTTGTCGGCCCGTGTTCGATTCACGACCCCGCTGCCGCAGTCGAATATGCGGGAAGGCTGAAGACCCTCAGCGACGAGGTGGGAGACGAGTTCTTCGTAATCATGCGCACCTACTTCGAGAAGCCGCGTACAGCCCTGGGGTGGAAGGGACTCATAACCGACCCGTACATGGACGAGTCCTACGATATCGACAAGGGACTCGAGATATGCCGCCGTCTTCTTCTCGATATCACCCGGATCGGACTCCCTGTCGGATGCGAGGTACTGGATCCGATTGTTCCGCAGTACACCGACGAGCTCATGAGCTGGTCGAGTATAGGGGCGCGGACAACCGAGAGTCAGACACACCGTGCAGTATCCTCGGGACTCTCGGTGCCCGTCGGATTCAAGAACAGCACCTCCGGTGACTACTCTGCTGCGATAAATGCAGCCCGCAGCGCACAGAGCGGTGCGGCATTCATCGGTGTCCAGCGTAACGGCGAGATAGCACGCTACATGACGAAGGGCAATCCCTATACCCACATAATACTCCGCGGCGGAGTCCACGGCCCGAACTATCACGAGAACGACGTGGAGAGTGCGGAGGAGGACATGAGGAAGGCGGGACTGGAGCCGAGGATCGTCATCGACTGCTCCCACGCGAACTCCAACAAGGATTACACGAGACAGAAGAGGGTCCTCAGGTCCGTCATCGACCAGAAGGCCTGGGGAAACGAATCAATCAGGGGCTTCATGCTCGAGAGCAACCTCTTCGAGGGAAGCCAGAAGATTCCGTCCGATCTCAGTCAGCTCAGATACGGTGTCTCCGTCACCGACGCCTGCATAGGCTGGGACGAGACGGAGAGAATAATGAAACATGCCGCCTCGATTCTGAGAGAGAGCAGAAAACGCGGAGCGGAGGATATCCTATGACAAAAGCACTTATTCTTCTTGCCGAAGGCTTCGAGGAGTGCGAGGCACTCTGCCCCGGCGATGTACTGAAGAGGGGAGGCGTCAGCGTTACATACGCCTCTGTCGGCGACAGAACCGTTTCATCATCACACGGCGTAAGGATAACAGCCGATACTGTACTCAGTGCAAAGACTCTCGAGGACAACTGGGACATCGTATTCCTCCCGGGAGGAATGCCGGGAGCGAAGAATCTCTCGTCGTCCGCTCTCGTGAGAAAACTTCTCCTGACTCAGAACGAGAAGACGAAGATCGTCGCGGCAATCTGCGCTTCCCCCGCTGTAGTACTCGGGCCACTGGGACTCATTGACGGAAGGAAGGCAACGGTATTCCCGGGCTGTGAAGACTATTATCCCGGCTTTGATTTCTCTTCTGACGGCGTTGTCGTCAGCGGCAATGTGGTCACTGCAAAGAGCGCAGGATGGGCATTCGATCTGGGGCTGAAGCTTCTTGAAATCACATCCGGAAGAGAGACAGCCGAGAAAGTCAAGAATCAGATCTATTATAAGGAAGGACAGAACATATGAGTCAGTTTCCCGCAGATTACAGGCCCTTGTTGAATCTCCACGAGACGGAGAGGGCGATAAAGGCCGTGAAGGACACATTCGAAAAGGAACTCAGCTCGGCTTTGAGGCTGAGAAGAGTCACATCTCCACTCTTCGTCGAGAGCGGAAGCGGAATCAACGACGACCTCAACGGCGTCGAGAGGCCGGTATCTTTCCCGGTGAAGAACCTGGGTGAGAAGAGGATGGAAATCGTCCAGTCTCTGGCAAAGTGGAAGAGAATGGCTCTTGCGGACCTCTCGTACCCCGCGGGTCTCGGACTCTATACGGACATGAATGCCCTCCGTCCCGATGACGATATCGATGCAATCCACTCCATCTACGTCGACCAGTGGGACTGGGAGAAGGTGATGGGAGATGGAGAGAGGAATCTCGAATATCTCAAGGAGACTGTAAGGACAATCTACGGTGTACTCAAGAGAACTGCATTCACAGTCGAGGAACTCTATCCCGAGCTGGTGGATTACCTCCCCGAAGACATAACCTTCGTTCATACGGAGGACCTGAAGAAGGAGTACCCGGACCTGACCCCTGAGAAGAGGGAAGTAGAGGCCGCGAGAAAGTACGGAGCAGTCTTCCTCATCGGAATCGGCTACGGCAATCCCCCGCACTCGGGACGTGCACCCGACTACGACGACTGGTCAACACCTACCGAAGGCGGCCGCCACGGTCTCAACGGAGATATCATCGTATGGGACAGAGTCAGACGCAGCAGCCTCGAGCTCTCGAGTATGGGAATAAGAGTCGATGCAGCGGCCCTGAAGCGTCAGCTTGAGATCCGCGGAACGGAGGAGAGAGCATCGCTCTACTGGCACTCCAGACTCCTCAACGGCGAATTCCCGCAGACAATCGGAGGCGGTATCGG
>CAVILL010000078.1:0-9679 GCA_963643635.1 Sphaerochaetaceae bacterium
TCTAACTTTCATCGGGGAGAGAATCTCTCCCTCCATCTGATATATTCGATTATATCACAAAAAGGATACATTGTTGAAACCGTCCGGGGAGTGATCCGTAACCGTTTTCCAGTCTCGGGAATAATTCCCTCCTTCCTCAGATTTCCTTCACGTTCCTCTTACTGTTCCAGTCCTCTCCGAAGTCGACCTTTCCGGATGAGAAGCAGATGTCGAGCGGTGTCTTTCCCTCCCGGTTCTTCTCTCTGAAGAGCTCCGGCGGAGCAACTGCCGCGAGTGTGAGGAGCGACACTCCCTCGAGCGAGAGAAGATAATGCAGGATGTTATTCCCATCCTCGTCCTTCCATTCTCTGTCCGCAAGCAAAGTGCCTCCAGTCATCTTCCGGAAATTTTACGTCCTGCCACCTGTACCCGTCGAGTTCATCAAGGGCCTTCTCAGTGATTCTCCCGTCCTTCAGTCTCAGACCGAGCATGAAGAGTGCGATGCGGTTTTCATCCGTCCAGTTGTTCTCCTTATCACTTCCGGAGGACCAGCGGCGCCGGCTCTTCTCTTCTTCGATTGTCTTCAGTATTTCGTCATTCTCCATTCTTTCTCCCCCTCTCTATATTCCTCCTCCGCCGGAGAATCCGGCAGAAGAGACGTTAAGCGGAACCGGTCTCAGACCCACCCGGGAGCTCTCAGAAAATCGGCTCTGATCTTCACGATGAGGTATTCCCTCAGCCTCCCGGCTTCTTCGGGAGTACTGTTTCTCGTTTCGTTCGCAATGAGGTCCATGTCATCCTCGTCTATCGGCTCATTCGAGAGTACGAGGAATTCCACCATTCTTCTTGCAACTGCCGGATCGTTCGTCGTGTCCTCATAGAGTCTCTGGGCCTTGAAGAGCCCCGAGGATAGGACGATGGGGTCCAGAACGTCGTCGAGGTTCCGGATTTTTTCCATCATCAGGCTGTCGGGATTCTCAAGAACGTAGTTCATCCTGAGTGCGTCGTTGAAGAGTATCTGGCGGCCCTTCTCGTTGAGAAGAAGCCTGAGCTCTCCCGTCTCCCCCGTTCTGTACTTCTCGAGTGCATACGAGTCGCATACCGATCCTCCCTGAACGCAGAGTCCGCTCTCCTGGTTCATCGCCTTCATGATATCCTTCATGAGAAGGATGTAGTTCTCCCAGCCTCTCTCCTCGAAGAGTGCGAATTCCTTTCCGACTCTCTTCTTCTCCCTCTCCGTTGTACAGAGAGCATCCACACTCTCCCTGAATTCCTTCCATCTTCTCTTTTCGTCAACAGTAAGTTCTGTCATGGCTTTCTCCTTTCCCGTGTACATTCCATTCTATCGTGTTGTTTCTTCTCCGGGGTGGTTGTCTTTCGGCCTCTCAGTCTCAGAGATAGTCATCCCCCCGTCCTCTGAGAGACGAGCCGGACTCGTCGAGGGACGAGAGATAGTATCTCTTGCGCCTGGGATAGCGGCTGTCCCCCGTCTTCTCGTAGAGAGCGAAGAAGCACTCCACGTTGTCGAGTACCTCGTGGGCATACCTGGGAGATATCCCGAGGCCCTCTGCAAGCTCGTAGAGCGATGCCCCCTCGGGGCGTCTGAGCATTGTGATTGCATTCCATCCCATGAGAAATGTCATAGTCGTCCTCCTTCAGACCGGTCCGGCACCAGCGGTGTCGATAAAGATAGAGAAAAGTTCAATCCATCGTTCAGGCATTAGCACCTTGCTCTCCGCAGGCTGCTGTACGGTCTCCGGGCCTGTCCCTCGCGTACTCTCCATGAATCGGAAGGTCTTATGTTCTGTTCCTTCCTTGTTGATATATTCAATATATATCGGTTATATCTGGGTGTCAACAATTATTTGTGATATTTTTTAAATATATCATTCTTTTCTCTGATCCGATCTTCCCGGAAGAAGATTTCAATTAGCGTACAATGCTGCGGATTCCCGGAGTTCCCTTCTCTCCGCGCCGCGCCGCTACGGAAACAGGCCTTATGTCACCGTTCTCCGTCATTCTTCTTCTTTTTCTGTCCGGTGGTTCCCGTCAGTATCCTTCGTCCTCGTAGGGAAAGAACGGGTAGTCGTTCACTTCCTCTCTTCCGTCATCGATGTAGCCTTCGGTGATGTAGTATGCCTCTCCGCATCGGAGGAGGAATTCGCTCCGGCGTAGAGCACTCGTTCCCGTATGGCCGATGAGCATGTCGCCTCTGAAGCCGGTCTTCGTCTTTCCGACGAATATGTTGATTCTCCCGTCCTCCGCGGTTACTTCGTCGAAGAGACGCTCGAGGTAATACCGGGTCATGGCGAAGAGCACGACACCGTCTCTCCTGTAGAGGTCCATGATTATGTCGAATACTTCCCTTTCGGAGCCCGGAGGACAGACGAAAGATATCTCGGGAATGATGAGGACGCGGCGTCCGTCTCCGTCTGCAGTTTCCTTCCAGAACTTCACGAGGTCGTCGTAGCGCCAGATCTCCTCTGTCGTTATGCCGCTCTCCTTCCCGTACCTGTCTGCGATATATGCCCTGATCATCTTCGCGGCAGAATTCAGCATGAAGAACGGTGCCTCGATATCATCAGATTCGAGGTCGTCGCGGTTCTCCATGTACATGAGTGAATCCGGTGTGCGGGATGAGGACTCTCTGAATACGACATCGAGCGCCTCCCAGAGGGTGAGCGGTGTGCAGTTGTAGAAGGCACTGCGGCTTTTCGACGCATTGTACTCAAGCGGAGTCTTTCCCCTCCTGTTCCTTTCCCCGAGGAGATGACCTCCTGTCTGTTCCCACGTGCTCCCGGTTCTGACACCTTCTCCCATAAGGCGGTGGTATATGTTGTTGCCCCGCCTGTCGTGCCAGGAGATGTCAGCGCCGAGTGCGATGAGCGCCTCGACCTTCCTCTTCTCTCCGCTTTCGACTGCTGCGGCTATCGGCGGCAGCGTGCCGTAGTCCAGGCTGCGGCCGAGGACATCGAAGGGAGACCCGACGAGAAGGTCGTAGTTATCCGGGGAAAAGCGCGGGTTCTTCACGGCCAGGACAAGAGGTGAATCATCCGGGCCGTAGTCCTTCCTGAAATACGAGGGATGCCTTGTTCTCTCTATGATCTCCCTCGAGGGATTGAAGAAGCCGATGAGTGAGCAGAATGCACTTTTCCCCTCCTCCGTTCCGGGAAGGAGAAGTCCCAGTGTATAGAGACGGTCCAGCATCTGGAGGCTTTTCGCGGGGTAGAGTGTGAGCTTAGGAGAATGGAAGGAGTACTCTTCGCTCTCCTCTCCGTCTTCTCCCGGCTCCCCGTTTTCATCCCCTCCGTCTCCTTTCTTCTTTTTTACGAGCTCCCTTATGTCGTCGTATGCCCAGAGCTTCTCGAATGTAGTAATATCTCCGACGCTGACGGCGCCGTTCAGGGGAGAAAGCGGCCCCGGAGAGCGCTTCTCGGCCTCTTTGATGCTGTCGCCGAAGAGATCAAAGGCGCGGCCGGTTACCTCCCCGAAGCCGTTGCCCGTTATGAGAACGGTGAGAAAATCCGCTAGTACACACGCTCCGGTTGCGTCCATGTCCCATATCTTTTCGTTCTTATCCTCCATGAGATCTGTTATCTTTCCGCTGATTACGTCCACGAGTCTCATCAGCCACCCCGTCAGATACGCTCCCACCCTGCTTCTGAGCTCTTCGGGGTAAGAAAGGAAGCGTCTGATGTACTCTGTCGTTCCCTCCACGACGGGTGTTATGCCCGATTTCCAGCCGCAGGGTGCCTCCCCGAATACCTCGAGCATCTCCTCCGGTGTCCCCAGAAAGGGATTGAAGCTCCACTGAAAGCGTCTCTCCTCGTCTTCGTTCCCGCTCTTTATCGCCTCGAGGACAGATACGAATGACGAGAGATCGCAGATGATCTCTGCGTTTTCCTTACCGGCACTGCGGCATTCCTCCTTCGTGAGAGCCCCCAGTGCCCTGAGTGAGGAGGATGTCGCTGCTGTATCTGATGTGTCGAGTCCCTTCATGAAGAGGGAGATGCATTCGTCCGCATTCATTTTCCTTTCCTTCCTTCCGTTTCCGCTTCCTTTCTTCTTTCCGTCGTCAGTCATGTTTTCCTCTACCTCCCTCAGTTTTCCGTTCCCCGCCGAATGCCGTGATCATTCCCGGTTTCCAATCTTCCCATCTGCTCTATCCTTCGAGAAATGGAGCCTTTACGAGAAGGTATTCCCCGCCCGTCTTCAGGAGAAACGTGTCGCTGTCGAGGGCGGTGGTATCTTCCCGCCCCGTGAGAATCTCTCCCGTAAGAGAAGAGGACGTGCGGGAGACGAATACACTGTCGTACTCTTCAATATTCTCCGCCGCCCTGAAATTCTCCTCATCGTCCGTGGCGATGAAGAAAAGCGTCACGTTATCCCGCTTTCCGAGTTCCCCCGGGAGCGGCTCCGCCTCCTCCCGGAAGGGAGTATTGACGTGAACGATGAGAAGATATCTTCTTCCGTCTTCGCTCATGTCCTTTATTCGTCGTATCCCGTCAATGAATCCGGCGCCGTCCGCGGCAGCCATGACCCACCCGGGCTCTCCGTCGATGAATGCTCCGACTGCTCTCTCCACTGCTCTGAGGCTGCCGTATCTTCTTCCGCAGAAGGAGAAGAGCACCCTCTGCCCGGGAAGTGATGTAACCCTTCTCAGGGCTTCGTTGAAGGAGATGCTCTCCATCCTTCCGGTTTTCATTTCCCGCGGAATTCTCTCGTAATCCGCCGGCCTCTTTCCGAAGATGTTCGTCTCCTCCCACAGGGCGTGGATGTACTCTTCCGTCTCCTCACCGAAATCTGTGTCCCGACCAGATGCAATCAGCCTGTGCAGGATGTTGTTCCCCCACCTGTCGTGCCAGAAGATATCCTCTCCGAGAGAAAGCAGCGCTTCTGTCTTTCTCCTGTCGCCGCTTTCGACTGCGTAATAAAGCGGCGGCAGCTCCCGGCTTTCCTTTTCCCCTCCCGCTCTGACGAGAAGGTCGTAGCCCTCCGGAGAGAATTTCCAGTTCTGCACTGCAAGGGTAAGGAGGGAGCTGGAGGAACTGAAATAAGAGGGATGGATGACCCTCTCCAGAATCTTTCTCGAGAGATTCCAGTGCATGAGAGTGTAGAAGAATGCTCTCTCACCCTCCTCCGTCCCCGGAATAAGAAGACCCAGCGAGAAGAGACGATCGAGCATCTCCGTGCTTTCCTCCGGGTAGCAGCAGATTGCGGGCGCTCTCCCGGGGCTGCTCTCTCCGCCCCGGACGAGGGGTCCTGTCCAGAGTCTCTCGAATACCTTCATGTTTCCCGCTCTCACGGCACTGTTGAGTGGAGAGTGCGGGCCGGGGCACTTCAGTCCGGCCTCCTCTATGCTCAGAGGAAAAAGCGAGAATGCCCTCTCCGTCACTCCATCGAAGCGCCTCCCGCTGATGAGGGCGCTCATCAGGAACGCAAGTGCGACGGGGCCCGTACGTCCGTTTTCTCCGGGGTCGGACATAAGCTCGTCGATATGAGCGCCGATGAGATCCACGAGATCCATGAGCCACTTCTCAAGATAGCGGTACGCGGCTTCCCTCAGTTCCTCCGAATACCCGGAAAGATCCTCAAGGAAACATTCGGTTTCCAAGAGAAGGAGATTCATCCCCGTCTCTCCGGGAGAGCTCAGAGCAGAGGAGACTCTGAGCATGTCTTCGGGACTCCCCGTATAGGGAGAGAAGAAACAGGAGAATGTTCTCCTCCCCTCTTCCCCGGCTTCGAGACTCTCTTCCACCTCCAGTAATTCCGAGTACTCCCGGATCATCCTCTCGTCGCCCGGTCTGAGATACAGTTCCTCCTCCCCGTCCTTCACGAGCTCTCTGAGGGAGAAAAGCGCAGCTCTCGCCGCTGTGGTGTCAGTACTCGAGAGAGCGTCTCTGAACTCCCTGCATATCCTCTCCGCTTCCCTTCGCGTTTCCTTATACTTCCCGCTCTCTGAGTCGTCATACCACATGTCGTCCATTATCTCTCTCATCTCTCTTCCTCCCGCTCTCTTTCTCAAAAGGCGTACCGGATTCTTCCCTTCTTCCTCATCCTCTTCGTTTTTCCGAGATCATGAGGAACGGAGTCCACGCTCCACATTCCGTTCTTCCCGATTCTCTTCGATATCTCCCTGAGGGCCGCAGCAGCCGGGGTCGTATCGGACGCTTCGAGGCCGTCGGAGAAGAGCCTGCAGTTCTTCTCGAGAACGCTTCTCATTTCCCCGTACGATACCGCTTCCGCCCTGAATGAGAGACTACCCGTCTTCCCGCTCGCTTTCTCCACTGCACTTCTTATGTCTTCAGTAAACATTCTCTTCCTCTCCGGTGCCGCTAGGCCGCCCTCCTCCCGGAAGAGCGGAACCAGTCCACAGTGAGCTTGAAGACAAGATAGTTCTTCACTCTCTCATCTTCTTCCTCACTCCTCTTCACACCCTCATCGGTGATGAGGACGTAGTCGGAGTAAGGGACGGAGGAGGTGGACACGATGAGGTGTTCCACATTCTCCTTCTCAAACTGCTCTTTCCCCTTCACGGGAGAGTTCTCCACATACTTCTGTACGGTGTGGAGGCCGGATGCCCCGATTACGGGGAGAACAAGACTCTCGAGGGCGTCGACAGTCTGCTGAGTGAATCTGTTCTTCACCCACCATATGTTCCACTCCACGGTGAGGCTGCCCTCAAAGAGTTCCTTTCTCCCCTTTTCGTCGGAGAGGATTCTCGCCCTGTCCCTTCCCCCTCTTGAGTAGAGCGAGAGGGCGAGGGACGAGAGAGCGGAGCCCCCCTCTCCGCATCCCGGGCGGTTTCCGTCCACCGCCTCAAGTACATCCGAAAGGAGAAGGATGTACTCCTCCCAGCCTCTTCTCTCGAAGAGTGAGAGTTCCTGATTGACTCTCTTCCTCTCCTCCCCCGGGAGAGCGAGAGCCTTCACTTCACTTTTAAAATCTTCCCATCTTCCCATAGTCGTATTCCCCCTCCTGAGGGTTTCTGATGATCATTTCCGGGACAGTATCTTCACGTCCAGTCCTGTGTGAGCGGGGGCTCAGCCCTCCTCACACTCTTATATACAATGAGTCTTCCGACTCCTTTACTTCCGGGTGGGGCCATTTCTTCCACTTCATGTGTACCTCCCTGACCCTTGTCCTTCTTCCTGCCGCTGAGGCAGTTCTCTCAAGAGCTTCAATCCGCTCTTCCGGATACCCTTTTTCCCTTTCTCTTTCCGGGATTACCCGCTTCCTTCCTTCGCTGAAGATGTATTCCACCAGAACCTCAGGCAATACCGCCGAGCTTTTCGGAGTGTGCCTCGAGCGGCCTTCCGAACTCGTCAGTCGAGTGGAGGTAATACCTCTTGCGTCTGGGGTAGAGGTAATCGCCGGTTCTCTCGTACACGCTCTGTACGAGGTCGACGGTGTCGACGACGTCCCTGGCATAGCGGAGAGAAACGTCGAGTTCCTCCGCAAGCTCATAGAGGGATGCCCCCCTCTGGCGGGACATGAGTTTCATTGCTTCCATACCGATGAAAAAGTCCATTGTCAGTTATCCTCCTCTCTGATTCGAAACACACAAAAGGTGTGTGTATCCTCTGCGAAACACCGATAGATTGTCGTGTTGTGTGGAATTACGCTGTCCATCGTTCAGGCATTAGCACCTTACCGCCCCCTGCGGCAGGCTGCTGTACGGTCGACGGGCCTGTCCCTCGCGTACTCTTTATGGCTCTCATAAGGATGGTTGTTTTTTTGTTTATCCTTATGATATATTTAAGTTATATCAAACATAGTTTGGATTGTCAACAGTTATTTTTGATATTTTTAAAATATATCATTTTCCCTGTTCTGTCGAGCTCTCACCCCAGACTTCCGTTACGGAACCTCAGGACGATCTCCTTTCCCTTCTTATCCTCCGGCCGGGCGTACGAATTCTGGTATTCCTCCTCCTTCTCACCCGTCACGATCTTCCATCCCTCCGTACTCAGGGCATACCCAACTCTTCCGAAGCTGAGAGCTCCCCTGTTGTAGAGCACTCTCTTCCAGGAGGAATCCTCAAGAGAGAGATTGTCTCTCTTCTCCATCTCCCCGAAGCCGTAATACGAGGTAACGGAATACCTGAGTGTGAAACCGAGCTCCTCGAGAAACGCAGCGTCAGCTTCGAAGGCAAGAAGCTTCTCTTCCGTATACTTTCCCCTCCCGCTGTTTCTGAAGACCGTGAGCGTGGCGTCATCGTTCTTTCTCACGACGAGTCTGCGGCCGTCGGAGGAGACTGCCCACATTCCGCCCGTCTCCGCGAGGGCGAGGAACGTGGAGTAGATATCCTCCCTGTTCTTCTCCCAGAAGTCGTCTGCGTCTTCGTACTTCCTCACTCCCGCCGTCACCGGATAAAGATACCAGAGGTAGAAGATGAACGAGGTGTCGTCGGAGCGGTAGAAATGCGTGTTGTTGAAGGCACAGATATACTCCGGTGCATTCTTCTCCACATCCTTTCTGAAGTACGAGTGAAGCGTGCTCCTCCTTCTGTAGAGCCTCTTCACGTTCTCCCTGAAGCTCAGGTCCCTCTCCATCATGCCGTAGAGGTACGCTCTGCCTCCCGTGACGGCATGAAGGAGTGTGCCGTCGATGTAATCGTACGACGGAAAGAGCGTTCTGCTCTCTCCCTCGCTTATTCCCCTCACGTGGATATGGAGGTAGGCGTCGGAGCCGAGGAATACACCGTCGGCGAATGAGCGGGGTATTACCGGCTCGTCCGTCACGAGTACGAGTGTGCATTCCCGGCCGCGGAGAGTCATGACATAATCCCTCAGCCAGCTCACCCTGCCGTCGGAAAAAAGTGAATCCGCGTTGTCGAGGATGATGTATCTGTACTCCTCCGCCTTCCTGAGGATGAGAGCCTTTTCCTCTTCATCCCACTTTGAAATGGCATAGTACAGAGTATCATCACGCTCATCGGCAACACTCTTCACGATTCCGGTCTTACCCGAACCCCTTTCACCGGTCACCCAGCAGAGCCGGTACCTTGTTCCTCCGTCGAGGAAATCCCTGAGGGTTCCCTCTTCCCTCAGACGCGGTATGTGGTTGTTTCTCAATTCCCCCTCCCTTTCTCATACGTACGAGAAGTAACTCGTCGTAATGTCTATCACAAGGTATTTTGCGAGGATGTCGTCGCCGACACTTTCCTCCCCGAGCCCGATTCTCTCGATCGTGTCTGCGTCCCCGTGATACGCAATCACAGCCCTCTCCGTCGGCCAGCCGGCTATCGGAGATGTGGCATACTCCGAAAAGGAAAGCCGGTTGGCGTTCGCACTGTCGTGCAGCATCTCCACAACATCATCAACGACTTCGACGGCCGTACGCATGTTCGGTCCTCCGACGTCGATTACGAGATGGAAGAGAGAAGTATCGGTATTGAGGTCGTCGTTCCAGACGAAGCCCCTGACGAAGGACGGAGCCTTCTCGACGAGGGTGGCCATCCTCTTCCAGTACGGAATGTTGTCCACGACAAGCTCCATGTACTTCTCCCAGCCGTTATTCTCGATTACGGCAATATCTTCTGCCGTAAGTCCCGTGTTCTCCTCTCTCTTGATTTCTTCCCACTTCTTCATTTTTCTCCTCTCCTTTCCGTGTATCCGGTAACCGCAGCACTCCCGCAGGGAGAGAAGCGCCCCGCGCTTCTCTCTTCCGTCAGAGCTGACAGATGTGTGACGAAAGG
>CAVILL010000079.1:0-9614 GCA_963643635.1 Sphaerochaetaceae bacterium
GTCTTGCTTTCCTCGACTGTGATGACGCCGTCCTTGCCGACCTTGTCCATTGCGTTTGCAATCTCGTCACCGATGGAGCGGTCGTTGTTTGCGGAGATGGATGCAACCTGTGCGATCTCCTCCTTGTCTTCGATCATCCTGGCTTCCTTCTTGATGCATTCGACTGCGTCGGCTACTGCCTTGTCGATTCCCCTCTTGATTCCCATCGGGTTGACACCTGCAGCAACGCTCTTCATGCCTTCCTTGGTGATTGACCATGCAAGGACCGTAGCTGTTGTAGTACCGTCGCCTGCGACATCGTTCGTCTTAGCTGCAACTTCCTTGAGAAGCTGTGCACCCATATTCTCGAAGGGATCCTCGAGTTCGATTTCACGTGCAACGGAAACACCGTCCTTTGTGACTGTCGGAGCACCGTACTTCTTGTCGAGAAGAACAAGTCTTCCCTTCGGGCCGAGAGTTGTCATGACAGCCTTCGAAATCTTTTCAACACCGTTAACAAGAGACTTTCTCGCCTCTTCATTAAACTGAAGCTGCTTTGCCATTTTTTATCTCCTAATATAATTTCATAAGTGAAAGCGGATTTCCCGCTCTGAAGTAAGATAAGCAGAAAGACTGAAATCGGCAAGAGATGAGAATAAAGATATTTTCCCCTGTCAGTTCTCTTTCTCCCAGGACCGTTCTTCACCTGTAAAGAAGCTGTTGTATGCTCCGCTCTCACGCGGCTCCGTCGTCATCGTGCGTCCGTCAATGGAAACGTTGTAGTACACAGTACTCCCGTCGCCCTTCCAGTCCTCGCATCCGCTGACGTATTTCACACTGAGCACTCCGTCTTTATAAGACACCTCGAACTCGGCACTGTCACTCCCCAGAGTGCCTCTTGCCAGCCCCTGGGCCGTATCGTAGAACTCCAGTTCCGCATCCCCGCACTTCCACTTCGTATTCGCCAGGATACCCAGTCTGTCATCCTCCACGGTGCAGGATGAAAGCAGGACAAGAACAGCCAGTACAGATACAATGAAAACAACGACCTTTCTTTTCATGCCTTACATTATACATGGAGGTGAAGTACGGAACAAGAAAGGAAACGGGGAAGGACTGTCCTGGAATTGATGAGATCTGCCATAAGAGTCCGATCCAGCATACTTTCCTTCTTCTTCACGGCATAACCGATTGAATATCTTTTTGAGTTCCGGGCAGGCTGAGCCGGAATCGGATTGAACATCACTGATATTCTTCCGGAAGAGTCTATCTTGTAGAAGTCGTCCTCATGGAGATCGATAATTTCACGTTTTACCATATCAATCTTCTAAGGGTTGAAGTCAGATTTGACGACCGGACAGTGGCTTTCTCCCATTCTGCGCCTATTTACCTCAGAATTGTCATCAGAAGGAGCGACAGAGAGAGTGAGAGAAGACCGGATGTAAGGTTGACGGCGTCGTTGTCGAAGCCCGGAATGCCCCTCACCCTGGGGTTCCTTCCCTCCCCGGTGTACTCCTTCTCCGTCAGTGAGCCGTCGGGAGCGCGGAAGTGCTCCTGCACGGTCGCCCCCAGAACGGAATCGATGACGCACCCGAGAAATCCGCAGCCGGAAATCACGAGAGCCTCGTGCCAGCCGGGGTTGATTATGAGAACATGAAGAAGAGCAGTCAGCACCGCTCCCAGGGCGGCAGCGAGAAAGCCCAGAACAGTAACGCCGCCGCTTATTCCCTTCGGAACGCGGGTGAAGGTGATTATCGAGACGGGATCCTTCCGGCTCATTATGCCGAATGTTGAAGCCCAGGTGTCGGCCATGGCCTCCGCCATGGAGGCAGAGAACCCCACTATTGCCACGGAATGGAATGAGGGAGTACGTGTCAGGAAGAGAGCGAGCACCGCCGGGAGTCCGTTGGCGAGGACCTGCATCATGTCTCTCCGGCTTCCCTTTGCCTCACGTCTGTTGTAACTCCTCTTGAGCTTCGAGAGCATCGAGCAGGAAACGAAGAAGAAGAGGAAGATCGAGAATGCTGAGAAGCCCCCGAGGTAGAGGACGATGAAGCCCAGGACGAATGCCCCCGCAATTCCCGAAGGCGTCAGCCACCTTTTGATGGCGGCAACGAGTACTATGAGGAGCAGCACTCCGGCATATATCGATATTACAACCCAGAGGGGCAGGAGCGAAACCTTCCCGTCGAGCACGGACAACATACTCTGCATAGCCGGAATTCTAGATTAAGAGCCTCTTTTTCTCAACAGTTCAGAGTGTGGAGAAGAGCTCGGAAAGAAGCGCTGCGGCAAAGGGAACCGAGACGTTGTCGACAGTGGAGGGAGAAAGGTTCTCGACGAGAGTCATAATCAGGGCAAAAAGAAGAGAAGACGGAAGAGACATGGTCGTGAAGCAGAGTGCGCAGGTTACCGTGACGGCAGCCATTGCGAGGCTTCCCTCGACGCTCTTATGGTACTTTCCGTATACCGTGTAGCCGTGTCTCCCCCACTTCGTGCCGACGACGGCGGCAAGACCGTCCCCGAGTCCCATGACGAGTACGCCCGTGACTGTGCTCTCGCGTCCGATCACTCCGAGAATCTCCAGGAGCACCACTCCCGCTACAGACACGGGATAGAGCACGAGTCCGAGATTCCTCTTCCTGTCCTTCATCCCGAGTCCGCTGATCATATCGGTAGCTACCGCAAAAGCGTTGATGAAGATGAAGAGTACGGGAACCGCAATGCGGAAGGCGGGATTCTCAATGAAGTATTCCGCCGGGATTATTATGAATGACGTCAGGATATGTATGAACTTCCTCACATACTCGCTCTTCCAGTGTCCGAAACGCGAAAGCAGAAAGCCCGCGAAGACTTCGGCGGTCACGTAGAGGAAGCAGAGAACACCTATATGGAAATCCGACATACGGGAATACTACAGAGGAACGGAGGTTTTGTTAATAACCCTTACCGTTTTGCATACATTTTTCTTCTTTTTGAATAAAACCGCACACATCGTGTAAGGAAATACAGATTTCACGGGTTAATTCCCGATTCATTTCTCTTGATTTGCATAAATATAATTATTAAGATGAATATGCTTTGCATAAAAATGCAAAAGAGGTGAATAAATGAAAGAAAGAAACAACCGGCTCTCGGCATTGAAGGAAATAATCAAGAACAACCGCATAGACAACCAGGACACCCTCCTGGAGCTCCTGGAGAAGGAGGGTTACTCGGTTACCCAGGCCACCCTCTCGAGGGACCTCAAGATGCTCAAGGTCGGAAAAATCAGTGACGGCTGGTCGGGCTACTACTACGCCCTTCCCGACACGGACCTCATCAGCGAAACGGAGAAGAGCTACATACAGGACGTCAGACGTGGAATAATCTCGATAGAATTCTCGGGGAACTTCGGCGTCATCAAGACACGCCCGGGCCACGCGAACAGCGTGGGCTTCGCACTCGACGTGCTGGCACTGCCCGAAATACTGGGCTCCCTCGCCGGAGACGACACAATCTTCCTCATCCTCAGGGAGGGAATGACGAAGGAGGACCTTCTCGAGTCCTTCAACTCGCGCATTCCCGAGATAAAGGACTGAGATAATCAACCACAGGCATTTATAATCCATCGCCGGATTCGTATAATCTAGGAAATACACAGAAAAGGACGGGAAGAACATGGAATACAATTCTCTAACCTCTACAAAGTCCTATGCAAAGCTTACACAGGACAGAAAGGCGGACATCCACTCCCTGCTCACGGCAGAGAGAATCGGAGAATGCAGCATAAAGCTCGGCGGAGGGCTCACATACAACTGGGCGGCGATGCCGGTTGACGACAATATAGTGAAGGACCTCCAGAAGCTCGCAGACGAGATGGAAGTCACGGAAAAGTACAGGGCACTCCTCTCGGGAGAGAGAATGAACACGGGAGAGAACAGACTGGTTCTCCATCAGCTCACCCGCGGCGCAGTCCTCTCCACTCCCGTCGAGGCGGACGGCGAAAACAAGGAAGAGTTCTACAGGGGAGAACTCCAAAAGATAAAGGAGTTTTCGACGAAGGTCAGAAACGGTGAAGTCAGAGGATCAACGGGAAAGAAGTTCAGGACAGTCTGTCAGATCGGAATCGGCGGCTCGGATCTCGGACCGAGAGCTCTCTACATCGCACTCAGGGGCTGGGCTAAGGGAACGAAGACGAAGATGCTGGAGGGAAAGTTCATCTCCAACGTCGACCCCGACGATGCTGCATCCGTAATCGACGGCCTGGATCTCGAGACGACTCTCTTCGTACTCGTCTCCAAGAGCGGAACGACACAGGAGACGCTGACGAACAGGGATCTCGTGCTCTCCGCACTCTCCTCGTCCCCCATCGAAGGCTTCGAAGCCTCGAAGCACATGGTTGCTGTCACAAGCAAGACAAGTCCGCTCAGCCGTGACAAGTCCCTTCTCGCATCCTTCTTCATCGACGACTACATCGGCGGAAGATATTCCTCCACCTCTGCTGTCGGCGGCGTCATCCTCTCTCTCTGCTACGGCTACAACACCTTCTCGAAGCTCCTCAGGGGAGCCCACGAGGAAGACAGGCTCTCGCTCACGAAGAACATAAAAAAGAACGGCGCACTGATGGACGCACTCATCGGAGTATATCTCAGGAACGTACTCGGATGTCCGTCCACCGCCATTCTTCCCTACTCCCAGGCTCTCTCCCGCTTCCCGGCACACCTCCAGCAGCTCGATATGGAGTCCAACGGAAAGCACGTCGACAGGAACGGGAAGGCCGTCGACTACCCCACGGGTCCGGTGATCTTCGGAGAGCCCGGTACGAACGGTCAGCACAGCTTCTACCAGCTTCTGCATCAGGGAACGGACATCGTTCCCCTGCAGTTCATCGGCTTCAGAAAGAGCCAGAGAAACTACGACCTCGTAACCGACGGCTCCACAAGCCAGGAGAAGCTCAATGCCAACCTCGCGGCACAGATAGTCGCATTCGCTCTCGGGAAGACGGACGAGAACCCCAACAGGGAATTCTCGGGCTCGAGGCCCTCGTCCCTCATCTACGGCGAAGCTCTCACTCCCGAGGCTCTCGGAGCACTGCTTGCCCACTACGAGAACAAGGTCATGTTCCAGGGCTTCCTCTGGAACCTGAATTCCTTCGACCAGGAAGGGGTACAGCTGGGAAAGAAGCTCGCGAAGAAGGTTCTCTCGGGCTGCGAGGGAGACGAGGTGCTCCTCGCATACAGCTCTCTCCTCAAATAAGAGAAAAATAATCATTCCATCCCTTCCCTCAGCGGAAGGGATTTTCATAAACTGAGGTCATTATGGTAAGAAAAGGTTTCGACAGTCGGAAATACATAGAAGAACAGACAGGATACATACTCGAACGCGTCGCCTCGAGAAGCGGCAGACTCTACATCGAATGCGGAGGAAAGCTCCTCTACGACCTCCACGCATCGCGTGTCCTCCCGGGCTTCGACCCCAACAACAAGATGGCGGTCCTCCAGTCTCTGAAGGAGCATCTGGATATAATCATCTGCATATATGCGGGTGACATCGAGAAGAGGAAGATGAGAGGCGACTTCGGAATAAGCTACGACGCCGACGTACTGAAGATGATAGACGACTTCGCACGCTACGGTCTCAGATGCGACAAGGTCGTCATCACCCGCTTCAACGGCCAGACATCGGCCGTACTCTTCAAGGAGAAGCTCGAGAGAATGGGAATAAAGGTATATACCCACCAGGCAACTCCGGGCTACCCGACGAACATCGATCTCGTCGTATCCGACGAAGGCTACGGCAAGAACGAATATATCCCCGTCGAGGCACCGGTCGTGATCGTCAACGCCCCCGGCCCCGGAAGCGGAAAGCTCGCAACCTGCCTCAACCAGATGTACCACGAGGCCAAGATGGGTCTGAAGCCCCAGTACTCGAAGTACGAGACCTTCCCCATCTGGAATCTTCCCCTCGACCACCCCGTCAACATCGCATACGAGGCAGCCACAGTGGACCTCGGAGACGTGAACCTCATCGACCACTTCCACCTCAATGCCTACGGAAAGGTAGCAGTCAACTACAACAGGGACCTTGAAGCCTTCCCTCTTCTCAAGAAGATCATCGAGAGGATAAGCGGAGAGGAATGCCCCTACAAATCCCCGACCGACATGGGCGTCAACCGCTGCGGCTTCGGAATAACCGATGACGAAGCGTGCAGGGAGGCCGGAAGACAGGAGATAATCCGCCGCTACTTCAAGACGCTTACCGACTACGCTTCGGGACTTGCCGACGAGAACACGGTTGCAAGAATGAACTCCATCATGGACAAGGCACAGCTTACTCCCGAGATGAGAGCTGTCGTACTCCCCGCACGTGAGGAACTCAGCAGGGCGATTGAAAGCGGGAAGGGCAAGGACGGAACAGTATGCGCGGCAGCCCTCGAGCTTCCCGACGGCAGAATCGTGACGGCTCACAACTCCATGGAACTCCACGCCTCGAGCGCTCTCGTACTCAATGCACTCAAGGTGCTTGCGGGAATAGACAGGGAGAAGGACCTCATCAACAGCCGCGTCATCGAGTCCGTCACCGCCATGAAGAGGGATTTTCTTTCGGGAAAGGGCGTATCGCTGAACCTCGACGAGACGCTGATTGCGCTTGCGATGTCGGCAGCGGAAGACGAGGAGAGCAGAAAGGCCCTCGAGAAGCTCCCGCTTCTGAAGGATACGGAAGTGCACATGACGCATATTCCCTCCCCCGGCGACAGTTCGGGTCTGAGAAAGCTCGGCGTACAGTTCACCTCCGACCCCAAATACCCGGCGAAAAACGTACTCTGACGTCAAAAGTGTACAAACTCTTGCAATATGTCGAATTGTGTAAGAAGATAATATCATGTCCGATATAAAGAACGACAGGAGCGACAGGCTTTTCATAGAGGGAGTGAGGAAATTCTTCTCCCCCAGTCCGGAAACCCTGTCCCCTGATGATATAAAGAATCTCAACAACATGTCCTACCCCAAGGGGGTCAAGAACAGGTACATAATGCATGCCCCCCTCCATACGACGGTCACGTCATACATAATACCCGTGTCCGACGGAGGGACGGTCACAGCCTACTTCATACTCGACAGGGCCATGAGGGAGAACGGCGCGATGCCGCTCGTCATCTTCTTCCACGGAGGAGGCTGGCTCCATGCGAACATGGATTTCTACCTCACGTACCTGAGGTATTTCGCCCGCAGGATGGAATGTGCGGTTCTCCTCGTTGACTACAGACTGGGGCAGAACTACCGTTTTCCCACAGCCGTCGAAGACTGCTATGACTCGGTTCTCTGGGCGATGGAAGGCGTAAGGTACTGGAAGGTCGATCCCGACCAGGTGTACATCGCCGGAGACGGCTTCGGTGCGACTCTCGCCGCAACGTCGACGATGCTCCTGAGAGACCGCAAGGGCCCGCTCCCCGCGGGAAACATCCTCTTCTATCCCCTCACCGACGGCAGGCTCAGAACACAGTCGATGGAGACATACAGGGAGACACCGGTGCTGACGCAGAGAATGCTCGGCTTCTACATAAAGAACTATTCGAGAGAAACAAAGGACAGCCTCTCCCCCCTCATGAGCCCGCTGCTCTCCCCCGACCTCACCCGTCTTCCGCCGACGCTCATCATAGCCGCCGGAATAGACCCCCTTCTCGACGACTCGGTACTCTACTCGGAAGCCCTCGTCAAGGAAGGCGTCAAGTCCAAGGTTCTCATAGCCGGAGACGCGATGCACGGCTTCATGCCATTCAGACACGGAAAGGGAAGAGAAGAAGCCGAAAGCGCCGTCTACCAGATGGTCCACGGCCGCAATGTCGATGCAGTCGAATTCCTGACACCGCATCAGTTCAGGGCTCTGAGAAAATCAAGATAATCAGGGGAAAAGAAAAAAGGTAAACCCATTCTTCCAGACCTAGTCAAAGGGGGGTACGCGGCCGGGAATTAAAGAGAACGGGTTCACCCAACACCAAACAGATACACGGTATAAACCGAATACCATGTATATGATACATACAAATGTGCATTTGTTCAGCAAATGTTAATAAATTTTACAATTACTTTACGCTCCCTTTACATTTGCCCGTTATTTAACATCATCCCGCCTCTCCAGAGAGAGGGAGAAAACGGACAATCTGCCGGAGAATAGACAGATATCGCATTATTAAGTCAGAAATTAACATCCTGAAAACAGTGAAAGAGGTTGACGTAATCCTTCTCTGTCATTACATTATGCACCACAGAATGCGCATCATAAAGTGCATGAAGAGGTTTTACAAATGGCACCGAAAACGAAATACACAAGAGATGAAATGCTCACTTCAGCCGTCTCGATAGTCCGCGAGAAGGGCGACGGAGAGCTCACGGCGAGGACACTCTCGGAAAAGCTGGGAACCTCCACGAGGCCCGTCTTCACCTGTTTCGAATCGATGGAGAATCTCAGGAAAGCGGTTCTCGACGAAGCGGAGAAGATACTCGACGGCTACCTCATGTCGTCCATGCGCGCCAACCTTGCGTTCTTCGGAGTCGGCATGGCATACATCCACTTTGCGCGCGAAGAGAAGAATCTCTTCCGTCTCCTCTTCTTCTCGAACGGAGAGGCACTGAAGGTGATGGGCAGGATACAGGACATTACAAGACCCGCGATGAAGAACGTCTACAATCTCTCGGATGACGATGCGGACTTCTACTTCGACGACCTCTGGCTAATGGTGCACAGCTATGCAACCCTGATTGCCACGGACTGCTGCCCGTACTCCGACGGCGAAATAGCCCACTCCCTCTCGCTCATGTCACTCAGCCTCTGCAAGGCTCTGAAGGAAATACCTGGTTTCAGAAAAGGGAAATTCGACAAGGACCTTCTCTTCCGCACTCTCATCGACGGAAATACAGATACACCCACAGGAGGAAACGACTGATGCTTTCATTCTTTCTGCTTCCGCGGACCATCCTGATACTTTCCGCGGTGATTCCCGCCCTCATACTCCTCATCAGGGTCTACAGGGCCGACAGACTCGAGAAGGAGGATCCCGTATTCATACTCCTTCTTGCCGCATGCGGAATCTTCTCCACCCTCATAGCCCAGGTTCTCGAGGAAATCGGATCATACATACTCTCGCTCTTCTTCACGAGAGCGACTCTGCTCTACAGGGCCCTTCTCTACTACATCGTCGTGGCCCTGAGCGAGGAAGGCTCGAAGTACATACTCCTGAGGCGGAAGACACGCTACAGCCCCGAGTTCAACTGCCAGTACGATGCTGTCGTATTCGCAGTGGCCGTATCTCTCGGCTTCGCCCTCTGGGAAAACATAATCTACGTTCTCAGATACGGTTTCTCCACTGCTGTCACACGTGCTCTCACTGCAGTTCCCGGACACTGCTCATTCGGTGTCTTCATGGGAATCTGGTACGGAAGGGAGAAGAGATACGACATCGAGGGAAGAATGGCCCTCATGCACGCATGCCGCATTCTCTCCGTTCTCGTCCCCGTACTCCTCCACGGCACCTACGACTTTCTCTGCTCTGTCGACACGGAGAGAAGCGCCCTCTGGTTCCTCGCCTTCATAGTCGTCCTCTTCCTCGCATCCTTCTTCTCTGTGAGAAAGACGAGCAGGGACGACAGATACCT
>CAVILL010000080.1:0-9191 GCA_963643635.1 Sphaerochaetaceae bacterium
TCTGAACCAAAATGAAGGAAATTTATCTTGTAAGACACGGCCGACAGGACATAAGGGCATTCAACGAGGATGTCCCGCTCTCCCCTGCCGGCATAAGACAGGCGGAACTCCTGAGGGACAGACTCAGGGGAGAGAAATACGACAAGTTCTACTCAAGCACCCTCATCAGGGCCGTGGAGACTGCAGACATCCTCAATGAGAACTGGCATATGGACATCGAGAGAAGAAGCGAGCTCGGAGAGATAGACTACGGAGATCTCACCCACGAGCCTCTCAGCGTGAAAACCGGAAAATACGGAGAATTCTTCACATCTCTCGAGAAACGGGATGAGGACATTCCCTTCCCCGGAGGAGAGAACAGCGAGATGGTCTGGAAGCGGGCGAAAACAGTCTTTGACGAAATAGCCCGGAGCCCGTACGAGCGCATCCTCATCGTCTGTCACGGGGGCATGATCCGCTCATCTCTCTGCGGCCTCTTATCCCTCCCGTTCTCGAAGCGACTCGTATTCTCGAAGCATCTCGAGAACACGAGCATGACAAAGCTTCTCTACGACGGAAAAAGCGGACTCTACTATCTTGAAGTCCTGAATGACCATCAGCACCTTGAGGGACACAGGGAGCTCTTCAGAGAACTGTAAGAGGAGTCATGACAGGAGAAATACGGAAAAGGCCCGAAACAATCTGCAGAATAATCAGAAGCACACTCGACACCGGAAGAATCTACCTCTTCGGTTCTCATGCATATGATACTGCGTCAGCCGACAGTGATGCAGACATATGCGTAATCATCCCGAATAGCACTCCGCGTCCTCTTGATGCCATAGGAACGATACGCCGTGCCGTCTATGATGAGGCTTCCTCTCGATATTCTTCTACCACAGCTCCGACTTCGACTCTCGAAGCCGCTCCGCTTCCCTTGAGAGAAAGATATCCAGAGACGGAATTCTGATATGAATCATCACGTCTCTGCATCTTCCCCGGGATTCCCTTTCCGAGAAAACAGTAGTTCCAGCCGGATTTGAGCTGAACGGTCCAGATACCGTTGAATCGGAGGAGCGAGGTATAATTTTCCGGATTAGAGGTATAAAAAAAAGACTCCTGAAATCCAGAAGTCCTTTCTAGTGCCGTCTCCAGGAATTGAACCAGGGACACAAGGATTTTCAGTCCTTTGCTCTACCAACTGAGCTAAAACGGCATTGACTATGACAAGATAAGGTTTTTCAAAAGTAATGTCAACCACCGGAAAAACGATTTTCAGTTTCGTCTTCTGTCATCATACGGAGGGTACTCGTCATCGTAGTAGCGGCGGTCCCTGTCACGGTAGTAATCCCTGTCGCGGTCACGGTCGCGGTCTCTGTCGTAATCTCTGTCTCTCTCGTAGTCACGCCTCGAGTAGTAGTCGCGGTCTCTGCCGTCCCTGTCGTCACGGTAACGGGAAGGATAATCGCGGTCGTCACGGTAGTAGTCGCGACTGATCCTGTCGTCGCGGTAACGCCTCTCGTCACGGTAGTATCTGTCGCGCTCCGAAGAGCGGGAATAGTCCCTGTCGTCATAATAGTCGTCACGGCGCCGCGGGGAGGAATCACGGGAATCAGTCTTCACACCGCCTTCAAGGAAATCATACCACTTGTCGTCACGGGGGACTGTGCCGGCAGTACTCCGCATGGCTGCTTCTTCCGCCGCGGGACGCGCAGAGGAAGGAGCTTCATCCTCCTCCTTCACGGGAGACTGTCTCTCCGTCCTGTCGAAGCGGGAGTAATCGGGAGGATTGGTATAGCCGGTACGGATGGAGGAAGTGTTCGGAGAAGGAGGAATGACCATAGTCTCGTCTGCATCCGAATCGTCGTCATCCGTTCTTCTCTTTCTGTAACAGCTCTTCCCCGCAAGACCCGAGAATACGAAGAGGAACGAAAGCGTATACCAGAATGAAAATGAATAGAGAAAACACTTCAAGGTGATGTTCACCTTCCCGTTCACCGTTCCCGAAACATACGTTTCTCCCAGGCCCGGATAGAGGCCGAAAGAGGCAAAGACAAGAAGTACGAGAAGGAATGCGAAATACCAGGGAGTGGACTCCGTTCTTCTTGTCACGATGAAGAGAAAGAGCGTGAGAAGGGTCACAAGCACGGGATAGAAGACGTAGAAGAAGGAGGCGTCGGAAGCCTCTCTGTATGTGATGAATGTAAGAATTCCCGAGAGTATGAATGCAATGAGAGTCCACCCCAGCCACGCTTTTCTCCGTCTCTTGTTGAAGAATGCGAAAGCAATGAGAGAAAGCAGCGACGGCGTCACGGCTACGGAGAACGGAATCCCGAGAGGACAGAGCGCTTCTCCTCCGGCCTTCTTCACTGCCCACGACACGATTATGTAGATAGAATAGACAACACCCGAAACGAGAAGCATCCAGCTTCTCTCTCCGTCCTTTATGGAGAGTGCCGTAGAAAAGAGCGGAAGCACTGCGACTGTGTAGCTGAAGAGAAGTGCCGGTGTGAACCCTCCGCCGAGAACAATGGTGAGAACAAATGGAATCAAAGGAAGAAGAAGAGACAGTATGAGAAACGGCCATGTCCGCATCTCGGGTTCGAAATCCTCATAGTCCTGTACGTATCTCTCTCTTGCCATCTCTGTTCTCTTACACAGAATGATAACAGAAAAACATTATTCGTACACCACTCTTTATAAGTTATGTTTTTTAACCTAAACTCTTCTCATGGCCCTTCTCTCTGTCAGCAATCTCAACAAATCCATAGACGGCACACTGCTCCTCGACGACATCTCGCTTGAGGCGGAGGAAGGAACGATTACGCTCATAGCCGGCCCCAACGGAAGCGGCAAGTCGCTTCTTCTGAAATGCCTCAAGGGCCTTGAGAAAATCGATTCGGGAAAAATCGAGGTTGACGGCAGGAACGTGGAAAAAGCAAGGGACAGAATGAAGCTCTTCGGCCTCGTCTTCCAGGACACCTCCCTCCAGATTGTGGGAAACACGGTCGAGAAGGATATCGCATTCGGACTCGAGAACCAGAAGAGGAGTCCCGGAGAAATAAAGGCAAAGACAGACGAGATGCTCTCCCTCTTCCACCTCGAAGAAGCGAGGAGGAAGAATCCGAAGATTCTCTCGGGAGGCGAGAGACGGCGTCTTGCGATAGCCGGGGTTCTCGCAATGGAAAGCAGAATTCTTCTTCTCGACGAGCCTCTGGCGAACCTCGATTACCCGTCGGTGAGGGATGTGCTGAAGACCCTGGTCGAGCTCAGGAGAAGAGGAATCACCACTCTCATCGTCTCCCACGAGGCGGAGAAGTTCCTCGCACTCACCGACAATACGATAATAATCCGCGGCGGCAGAATCGCAGCGGAGGGAAAGAGCCGCGAGATGATCTCCTCCCTGCGTGAGAACGACATCTACCTTCCCGATCTCGGGTTCGAGGATCTGAAATGGATAGAGATCTGAATCCCCTGGTACTCCTCGTCGGAGTACTCCTCTATTCAATCGCATCTTCACTCTTCTCCGGAATGGAGACCGTAGTACTCCTTGCCCTGACACTCCTTGTTCCTCTCTTCTTCAGAACGAATGCACTGAAACTGCTCTGGAGAATGAAGGTGATGCTTCTCACAGCCCTTCTCATTCTCGCATTCGGAATCATCGAGAAGAGAGACGCTCTCAGTGTGACGGGGGATGTCTGCAGGTTTCTCTCCCTCATCACGGTTGCAGCCGTCTTCGTACTGAAGGCGGACCTGCTCACACTCTCGTCAACACTCGGGAGCATTCTTTCACTTGTCTTCGGAAAGGAAGGCTGGAAGGCATCCTCGTACCTCACCCTCACACTCTCTGTGTTCCCGCTCGTATTCGAGAGCGCCACCGAAATGCTCTGTGCACGACGCTCACGAGGAGGGAACTTCTTCGCTCATCCGGTGAGGAATCTTACGGAGTATACCGTGTCGCTGATGACAATCCTCTTCGGAAAGATAATCGCCTTCCAGGACGCGCTCTACTCACGTTCCTTCACGACGGCGGGAGAAAAGACCGTGTACCCGCTCACAGTGCGTGACGCAGCCCTGCTCATATCCTTCGCCCTCATCTTCTCGGGAGTAGTCGTATGGAAAAAGATACTCTGAGACGGGAAATGCTGAAGAAGCTCAGAGCCCTTCCCGGCAGAGAGGAAGCCTCTGCCGCGATAGTAAGAAAGATCCTCGCCAATGAGAAATACCGCTCTGCAGACACCGTCCTCGCATTCTTTCCCCTTCTCTCGTCGGAGCCCGACATCTCTCCCATCATCAATGACGAAAGAGTACTCCTCCCGTTCATCGAGAACGGAGAGATGAAGTTCGGAAAAGGGAAAGCAGAGAAGAGCCCGCTCGGAGTCACACTACTCACTGGTGCAGTAGAAGAAGACTATGAGAGCGCCGTAATCCTCGTGCCCCTTGTCGCATACGACTCAACACGCCTCAGGCTCGGCCGGGGCGGAGGATACTACGACAGGTATCTCAGGGAGCACCGGGGAATGCTGCACTCCATCGGAGTCGCGTTCTCGTCTTCCCTTGTGGAAAGAATTCCGGGCGATGTCTGGGACGAGAGACTTGACGAGATCATAACGGAAAAATCCCCGGAGTAATCGCTCCGGGGAAGAGGTGTTATGTTAAGATTCTTTCGCTTCAGTTGATCTTGACTTCGATTCTGCCTCTCTGGGACTTCTGAGTCTTCGGAAGAGAAATCTTCAGGATACCATTTCTGGTCTCACCCTTGATGTTCTCCTCGTCAACGTCCTCGGGAAGTGTGAAGGAACGTGTGAAGCTCGGGCGTGAGATTTCTCTGATGAGATAGTTTCTCTCCTCCTTCTTCTCTTCCTTCTTCTCCTCGTCGTTTGCCTTCTTCAGCTCGTTGGTGGAGGAAATCGTAAGTACATGCTTCTCGACTGCCACCGAGATGTCCTTCTCGTCGTAGCCTGCGACTTCCGCCTCAACTTCGTAGCTTGCAGGTGTTTCATATACGTCGACTGCGGGGATCTTTGCAGAGTAGTAGTTGTCTCCGAAGATGTCGTTGAAGATTGAGTCGATTCCACTGAGTGCCGGGTTTGTTCTATTGATGTAATATTTCATTTTTTATCTCCTTGCAGCTTTTTCCGCTGCACCTACATAATTGCAAACACCGTGCCAATTTTATTTAATTTCTTTAATGATAGCGAGATAGCTCAAAATGAGTTTTTGAGCACACCAGCCCGAAGTGGATCATTCTGACACAACCGGAACACTCTGCCTTCTATCGGGTCAGAATGACACACGGGGAAAAGCAGAAAATCAGAGTGGGTCACTTTGACTCAAGATACTTCTCCATAGTCTCTCTGAGGCTCCCGTCGCTTATATACGTAACGACTCCGTCCTCGACGACAGCGACGGTAAACGTGACGGAAAGCACTCCGTCTTCAGATATCAGATAGTACTCTGCGCTCTCGTCCTTCAGGGGAAGAACGGAGCCGAGTGACGGGATACGCATGACAAGGCTCTCTGCCTTGGGTTTTGTGATTCTTTCAATGGTCATGGTTCCATTATGCAGGAAAAGACTCCAGATAGGAAAGAAGGAGACGGATCTTGCCTACCGCCTTCGGAAGAGCCGTGTAGATGCTCTCCCCTTCTCCCTCCTCCTCGTCGATTACTTCTCCCTCGACGCTCATGACGGGAATCTCGTCCTTCTTCTCCTCAAGCTCGGATGTGGTTATTCTCCTCTTCTCCTTCTTCCACCTGCAGTCTCTGAACACCGGTTCCCCGTTCTTGTCGAGAGAGACCGAAGAGCCGAAGAGACGGCAGACGAGACTGCGTCCCGGATAGAAAGCACAGTGTTCGCTCTTATCTCTGTTATATAACGGGCAGACGGGAGAAAGCGGATCGGATGACGAGAGACGCTCCAGAATCTCCTCGTCCCGTCCTTCCTTTACGAGGAGGTACGCACACGCTTCGGCTTCGCTATCTGATAGAAACGGCACATAGTGGCAGCAGCACTCTCCGCAGGAAGATGTGCAGTGAACACGGAAATCGTCAGAGAACCTCTTCTCCTTCCCGTCGAGAGAGGAGTAGGCCTCCAGCAGTCTTCTTATTCTTTCTCCCGTAACAGAGGAGGAAAGCAGTTCTTCAAGGGCATTGTCTTTCATCTGTGAGGGTTTTACACGAAAAGAGCCGGCAGATTCAACACTCTTTTTAGATAAACATAAGAAAAAGCTGAAGAATATTACATATACATTCTTTTTAGGAGATTGCGATAAACCTCAGACAGGACGTGTCCTTAACCGTTCCTTAGCTTCATACATTTCCCATACAATTGCATTTCGATTCCTTTTAAGTCAGAATATGAGGACGTATGAACATTATAATACTGGGTGCGGGCAGGCGCGGAATAAGGCTTGCAAAGCATCTCATACAGGAGAAGAAGTCCGTTGTCGTAGTCGACAGCGACGCCATCAGATGCCAGACGGTTGCGCAGAAGCTTGACTGCATGGCAGTATGCGGCAGTGCGACAGATATCGAAATACTGAAGAATGCCGGGGCGGGCGACGCCAACGCCATCATCGCTGTCACGGACAGCGACGAAGTGAACCTCGTTGCCTGCGGCATCGCAGCCTCGAACTTTCCGAAGGCCACGACGATTGCGGCAATCCGGGGAATATCATACCTGGGAAACGGCGGCGGCTCGGGAAAGAGGATTCTCGGAATCGACCACATAGTGAACCCGGAGGAAGAGGCTGCAAAGAGAATGACCGCTGTCCTCAAGTCCGGTCTCTTCTCAGATGTCGTATCATTCGAGGATGCGGCGTTCATACTCTTCCGCCGTGTACTCACATCCACCTCCCCCTTCATCGGGAAGACCCTCATCGACATGAAGAAGACCCTGAAGGGAGAGTACATAATAATAGGAATAAGAAGAGGAAACGAAATTCTCACCCCGAGCGGTAATACAGTTCTCCAGGAGAGGGATGAAGTCGCGGTCATGGCAGGTGACGAGGACAGCGAAAACGTCTACAAGGCCATCAACGGCGACACCTCCAGCGTCAAACTCAAGCGCATGATCACAGTCGGCGGCACGAGAATCGCACGCTATCTCTTCTCGAACCTGAAGAAGGGAATGCTGAGGAGAATGACACTCATCGAGAAGGACAATGCAGTCTGCCAGGAATTCTCCTCCGAGTTTCCGCAGATCCTCACCATAAACGAATCGATTACGGACGAGAACATCTGGGAGGACGAGAGACTGAGCCAGGCCGACCTCATGATTTCCGTCACGGAGAACGACGAGCTGAACATCATCACCGCCTCCTACGCAAAACGTACCGGCACGAAGAAGACGATGGCGCTTCTGAAGACGAACCCGAACTACATCCAGTTCGCGGCCAACATGGACATAGACGCCACGATAAGCACCACCGAGTCCACAGTCGACGCCATCATGAAGTTCCTCCGCGGCGAGAACGTCGTCACCCTCCACTCCATATTCAACGGCGAGATGGAAGTCTACGAATACGTACTGGGCGAGAGGTTCATACACCTTGGAAAGAAGCTCATGGAGGTCGATCTCAGGGGAAAATGCATCATCGCCGGAGTCAAGAGGAACAAGAGCGGTGAAAGCTTCGTTCCTAACGGACAGTATGAATTCACAGTCGGAGACACAGTACTCGTGGCGTGCGCGCACCGCTCCTATGATGCGGTGACGGAGCTCTTCAGATGAACATAAACTTCCGCTCGGTCCTGAAGCTCCTGGGTACGATTTTCCTCCTCGTTGCCCTTCTGATGCTCATTCCGACCTTTATTGCCGTCGCCGACGGAGAGAGGGAATCTCTCAGAGCATTCGTAATCACGATTTCCATAATGCTCGCTCTCAGCGCCGCAGTCCTCATTCCGATGTCGAGGAAGAAGGAGGATCTCATAATAGGGCCCAAGGAGAGCTATCTGTTCGTAACACTCGTCTGGGTGCTCATATCATTCTTCGGAGCGCTTCCGCTCTATCTCTGCAGAACCTACCCCACATTCGCGGGCTGCTACTTCGAGATAATGAGCGGCTTCACGACAACGGGTGCTACGTGCCTCGATGACATCGAATCGGCATCCCGTTCGATTCTCTTCTGGCGCAACATGACGAACTGGATCGGTGGCATGGGAATCGTCGTCCTCTTCGTTGCAATACTCCCGGCATTCGGAGCGAAGGGCACGGCCCTCGTCGGAGCGGAATCCGTGGGACCGACGAAGGACAAGCTGACACCGAAGATCAGGCACACCGCACTTGCGCTGTGGCTCATATACCTGGGTCTCTCGCTCCTGCAGACGCTGCTTCTCCTCCTGGGAGGCCTCGACCTCTTCAACGCGATGACGGTCACCTTCGGAACGATGGGAGCCGCGGGTTTCTCACCCACGAACTACTCGATTTCGTCCTACCACTCGACCTACGTCGAATGGATATGTACCATCTTCATGTTCCTCTCGGGTGCGAACTTCGCACTCTACTTCAAAGCTCTCAGGGGCCAGGTGAGGAAGGCCTTCAGCGACGGAGAGTTCAGACTCTACTTCAGGATAGTCCTCGTCGCTTCCCTCGCGATAGCGGTCAATCTCTTCATGAAGACCGGAATCCAGGCGTCAACAGCAATCCGTCAGGGCTTCTTCCATGTCATATCATTCATAACGACGACGGGATTCTTCTCCACGGACGTCAGTGCATGGCCCATGTTCAGCCAGCTTGTGCTCTTCCTTCTCTCATTCATCGGAGGCTGCGCGGGCTCTGCCTCGGGCGGCGTAAAGGTCATAAGAATAGCCACAATCGTCAAGGTCGGAACCTCGTCAATCAAGAAGAGACTCCACCCCAACTGCGTGACATCGATAAAGATCGGTGATGATGCATACCCGAATGAAGTCGTCTCCTCGATATGCGGCTTCCTGGGGCTCTATCTCATAACCTTCTTCCTCGGAGCCGCCGTGATTTCACTCTCGGGACAGAGTGTACTCGTATGTCTCTCGACAAGCATCCTGACACTGGGAAACATCGGCCTCGGTATCGGAGGAATAGGAACAGAATACTCCTTCTCGATATTCCCCGACTGGACACTCTACTTCTTCTCGTTCCTGATGCTTGTGGGAAGACTCGAACTCTTCACGGTCTACTCGCTCTTCACACGTGATTTCTGGCAGAGCTGAGACTTATCCATACTCAGAATGAGAGG
>CAVILL010000081.1:0-9118 GCA_963643635.1 Sphaerochaetaceae bacterium
AAAAACAACAATTCCATGTATTATAATAATTAAGAGGTTGTGATGCTGGAACGTGAAATTGAGGAGAAGATCTGTCAGTGGATTACAGGCGCTGACAAGCGTTGTCTTCTGGTAACCGGTGCGCGTCAGGTGGGAAGACATTCAGCATAAAAAAGGTCCTTGGTTCCTCCGGTGTCAGCTGGGCGGAATTCAATCTTTATGACAACCCGTCTCTTGCTTCGGGCCTCGCGGGAGCGAGGAATACGGATGAGCTTGTCGCACAGCTTTCCCTTTACACCGACAGAAAGCTCGAGAGGGGAAAGACAATCATCTTCATCGATGAAGTGCAGGTTGCACCGGACATCGTGACGATGATCAGGTTCTGGTGTGAAGAAGGTGTCTTCCGCTTCATTCTGAGCGGCTCCCTCCTCGGTGTTTCCCTGAGACATATCAGATCGGTTCCTGTCGGATACATGAAGACACTGAAGATGTATCCTATGAATTTCAGGGAGTTTCTACAGCTTTACAACTTCACCGAAGAAGTCGGGGATTATCTTGATTCGGCTTTCCGCAGCAGGACTCCCGTGAATGAGGCGGTGCACACACGTCTCCTCGAGGCTTTCCGCATGTATCTTGTCGTCGGCGGTATGCCCCTGGCAGTCCAGACCTTCCGCGATACCCACAATCTCAGACTTGTCAGTGACATACAGGAGGGAATCGTAGAGAAATACAAGGAGGACATTGCAAAATACGAGAAGGAGGAGAAGCGGCTTTATCTCTCGCGTATATATGAACTTATTCCCGCTGAGCTCAGAGAACAGAACAAGAGATTTTCGGTTAACGATGTCAGGAAGGGCCTGGTGTACGGCCGTGCTGACAGTGACTTTCTGTGGCTCACGGAGGCGGGGGGTGCACTTCCGGTCTATAATGTGAAGGCTCCTGCCATACCTCTTCTCCTCAATGAAAAGAGCAGTCTCTTCAAGCTGTTTCTTTCGGACGTGGGGATTCTTGCCGGAATGTACGGGACGGAGACTGGCAGAGCCGTCCTGAACGAGGACAGGGATCTGAACCGTGGGGCAGTATATGAAAACTATGCAGCCCAGGAACTCACTGCATACGGTTTCAGACCTTACTACTACAACTCCAAGAAGATGGGTGAACTCGATTTTGTAATCGAGTACAGGGGAAAGACGCTGCCCATCGAGATTAAGAGCGGGAAGGACTACTACAGGCATTCCGCTCTGGATAATGTCCTGGGGTGGAGGAGTACGGAATAGATGAGGCATTTGTCTTCGCCGATACAAATGTCGAGGTGAAGGGGAAGATCACGTATTATCCGATATACATGCTCATGTGCCTGAGATATGAGGTCCCGCTGCCGGAGGTGGAACTCTTCGACTTTTCGAAAATGGCTTTCTGATTCTGTGTCAAATCCGCCGGAGTTGTGCTATCTTGTCTGAGGAGGATCAACTTATGGAAATCAACAGATACATCGATCATACACAGCTCGCGGCTGACGCGACTGAGGAAAAGATAGCAAAGCTCTGCGCTGAGGCGGCGGAATATCATTTTGCATCGGTATGCGTGAACTCATGCTGGGTGAAATACTGCGCAGATAAGCTCAGAGACACCGGCGTCAACGTCTGCACTGTCGTGGGCTTCCCCCTCGGAGCGATGGTCACGAGAGCGAAGGCTTACGAAGCCGCAGCTGCCGTCGACGACGGCGCCGACGAAGTCGATATGGTCATCAACATCGGCTTATTGAAGGACGGGAAATACGACCTCGTCGAGAAGGACATAAGAGAAGTCAAGGAAGCCTGCAGCGGAAAGCTCCTGAAGGTCATCATCGAATGCTGTCTTCTCACGGATGAGGAGAAGGTGAAGGCATGCGAACTCTCCGAGAAGGCCGGTGCGGATTACGTCAAGACATCCACGGGCTTCTCGAAGGGCGGGGCAACGGCGGAGGATGTCGCTCTGATGCGCCGCACTGTCGGTGACAGGCTCGGCGTAAAGGCTGCCGGCGGAATAAGGGACGCCGGGACAGCGAAGAAGATGATTGCTGCAGGTGCATCGCGTCTCGGCTGCTCTGCGGGAATCGCAATCATGAAGGGACTCGAGTGATGCCGAATACCGAGAATGCCCGCTCGAGTGCGGACTTCCTGAAGTCCCTCGGATTTCCGACACTGACCGTACATGACACCTTCCAGCACTTCGACTTCACTCTTCCGGGGCGCAGGGTGCTTCTCATCGGCCCGATGGGCTCGGGCAAGACCGAGTACGCCGCAAGAGTGTGGAGGGATGCCTCCGTTGCCAGAAGCAAGGGGGACGCGGTCGCAGCGACGACGAGTACCGGGCTGCGGGACAGAAGAAACGTCTTCTTCATCCGTACCGTAATCGACGGAGCGAGATTCACCGACTACCCCGACGACGCCCTGGCGTACCGCTCGGGCTACGTGAGGTGCGGCGAGAACATTGCACGTGTTCGTGACAGCTTCGATTTCGAGCAGGTACTCAGGGACAACCCGACTGTGGGTACATTCATCATCGACGAAGCTTCGTTCTTCGACGAGAGACTTGCGTACGTTGCCCGCAACTACGCCGTGGACGAGGGCTGCATGTTCGTCTTCCCGACTCTTGTTCTCAACTTCAGACGCGAGTTCTTCAATTCCACGGCACGATTGATGCTCGACATAGCAACGGACGTGCTGCCGCTTACGGCATACTGCGAGGAGAAGAGCTGCCTCTCGAGTGCATTCTATACCTACAGGTATTATCTTGTGGACGGGAAGGAGTGTCCCGCACTCTACTTCGATCCCCTCATCGTCGTCGGCGGCGACAGGGTGAAGGAGAGCGGCACCGAGCCCAACTATGCCGCACGCTGCGACAGACACCACTACCTCCCGGGAAAGGAATACACCTTCTTCACGCTCAAGCCCCTCGGACTCGACGCGGGTAAGGGTGACACGGAAGGACTGGTGAAGGAGCTCAGGGCCCTCAAGAACGACATACACTCGTCTCTTCTCTACGAGTCGCTCTACATGCGCTACCGCGACGACCCGGACGGGGAGACGTATCTCAATTCGATTCTGCCGTCCTACATTGCGGAAAAGGCGCTTGCCTTCCTCTTCTCGGAGCAGAATCTCATCAGCGAGATACTCCTGAGGCGTATCGTCGACGAACTGGGACTCGACCGCGAATACCTCGGAAAGACGCTCAGGGAGAACAGACGACCCGTCTCGTTCGAGGAACAGTATCTTCTGTAAGGAGTGAACCATGGACAGTGAAACAAAGAGTCTTGAAGAGAAGATGACAGCATCCACCGAGGTCTACTCGGGACGCCTTCTCCATGTCTACAAGGATGACATAATCCTTCCCAACGGCCATAAGAGCACCCGTGAGCTCATACGCCACAACGGTGCCGTCGCAGTCGTTCCTCTCCTGGACAACGGAAACGTGATAGCGGAGCATCAGTTCCGCTATCCTTTCGGAAAGGTCGTCGTGGAGATTCCCGCTGGAAAGCTCGACAGCGCGGACGAGGACCACCTCGAAGCTGCAAAGCGGGAACTGAGGGAGGAGACGGGATACGAGGCTGACGAATGGACTGCAATCGGAGAGCTCTATCCTTCGGTTGCGTACACGACAGAGACTATCTGGCTCTACCTTGCAAGGGGGCTGAGAAAGGGTGAGAGACACCTTGACGATGACGAGTTTCTGAACGTCGTCGAAATACCACTGAAGAAATTCGTCGACATGGTCATGAACGGAGAGGTGGGGGACGCAAAGACCCAGACCGCAGTTCTGAAGGTTGCACGCATTCTCGGAGTGTGACGACATGCTGCTCCGGACTGGGGAGCCGTCTGATTCTTCCTCCGGGGATGTCGGGCATCTCTTTTCGGTTACCCTCTTCAGATGATGCGGTAAGGCTGAGGGAGTATAAGGATAATCCTTCTCCCGTCGGGCGGAACGGTTTTCTCTGCCGTGAAGCATGTCCTTTTCTCTGATTCCGGGTCTTTACAGACCTTTTTCCGGCGTTTAACCGTGAAAGGAGGTCTGTGAACGGGTGAAAATCAGCGTTCGCAGCCCGCTGGAAGATTTTTTCATATTCAGGTGAATATGCCGGCAATGCCCGGCTTGTGCAGAGTCATTTTAAAAACATGTGTAGAGACACACTTTTTTAAAATGAAAAGCTCTGTTCCTGAACGATTCCGGACAGGATCCGCCGGATTATTGTATGAAAAAATGTATCCGAAGATGGTGGTCGCAGGAACAGGAAGCGAAGAATATAAGTACGAAGGGATAAGAATTGTGGATATCGCCGACTGGCTGAGCAGTGAGAATTCCGATATATTCCGGTGATATACAGAAGAAAGCCCCGTGGTTACCGGGAGCTTTCTTCCTGTGTCATATCTCTGCAGAGTGCTGCTCTGTCATTTCAGGCCTTCTCCCACATCGCCTGGAGTCTGGAAACGGTATCCTTCACAGTTGCGGGATTCATGTTCTCGAGTGACCAGGGAATGTTCTCCATGTGTCTCTTCTTTATCTCCGTCATGAAGCCCTGCCAGTCGAAGACGCCGGTGAGTGCGGGAAGATTCCAGATCTTCGCTCCCTCCTCGCTGAGGCGGAAGTCCTTGCAGTGGATTGCGACGAGTCTCTCGCCGTAGAGGTCGAGAATCGGGGCATAGAAGGCTCTCTGCGCCTCGGGTGTGGGGAACTCCCTCTCGCTTCCGTCTTCCTCCTTTATTCCCGCATACGGAACAAGGTTCACGGGGTCGAAGAGGACCTTGAGGTGTGATGAGGGGAACTTCTCGATCATCCCGGCCATCCTCTCGGGGCTCGTCATCGTGTGGGTGTGGTTGACGGCTTCGATAGTGCAGTATGCATCATACTTCTCAGCGGCGTTCACCATCTCCGAGAGGGAAGCATAGAATATCTCGAGGTTCTTCGGGTCGGATGTGTGGATGGAGTAACCGCCCTTCGTGTTGACCGTTCCCGTTTCGGTGGCGACGACTCTGCACCCGAATGCCCTGTTGAGCTCGAGGGCCCTGATGAAGCGCTTCACCTCTTCCTTTCTCTTCTCCTCATCCGGATGGATAGGGTTGATGTAGCAGCCCACTACTACTGTCCTGACGCCGTGCTTCTTCAGCGTATCTGTTACCGACGAGATGTACTCCTCATCCCATTCCTGCCAGGGGCGTGAAGAAGGTACAACCTTCTTCAGGGCAAGCTGTATGATTGACTGGGGATAGTACGACTCAATCGTCCTCCCCATTTCCTCTACCGATGAAAACTGACCATAGTCATGTGCTCTGAAACCTTAAGTCAACAGCATTGCGATACTTCAGGCCTCTCTCATTTCTTCCTTCTTGTGAATTTCTTCGTCGTCTTCGGCTTCGACTTGTACTCCTGGATGATTTCAGCAACCCTCTCTTCGCTAAGAAGCGAGATATTCTCCTTCTCCTCCCTGGGGAGTGCAACGTTCTCCCTGCCCCACTTGAGGTAGTAACCGTAACGTCCGTTTATGAGAAGAGGTTTTTCACCGTCTATTTCACAGTATTCCTTCTCTGCGTCAGCACTCTTTGCTTCCCCCTTTTCGTGAGCCTTCACGATTTCACCGAGCTTCTCAAGAGTGAGCTCCTCCGGGTTCTTCTTCACTGCGGCAGGAAGAGGAATGTTCTCTCCGCCCCACTTTATATAGAAACCGTAACGGCCAGACTGAAGAGATACAGGCTTTCCCTCGAACTCACCCTTCACTGTCTGTGCTTCCTTCGGCGCTATTATATCATCCACGGTTACGTGGAGCGGATCGGAAACCTTTATGTTTCTTCCATTGTACTGGGCATAGAAACCGTAGGGACCGGCCTTGAGAACGACGCTGTTCTTCTCGCTGTCGAAGCCGATCGTCTTCGGAAGGGAATAGAGAAGATCAATCATTTCAACAGAAGCATCTATGGCATTCCCCTTCAGAGCCTTCGGCCAGGTTACTGTAGCCTTGTCCTCCAGACGTTCAAAATAATCACCGTAGCGCCCCTTCTTCAGCTCGAACCTGTCATACAGAATGATTCCCTCCTCTTCAGAAGGAAAGAGCAGGTTCTGAGCATCCTCATCGGTGAATGTTCCGGGAAAGAGCGTGGGAGGAATCGAGCGCATGAGGGCTTTGCCGTTTTCGTCCTTCACGGACGACTGGACATACGGTCCGAACTTCCCGATTTTTATCTCATAGGTGACACTAGCCCCGTCATGTATAAAGCTGTACTCAAGACCTTCCAGCGTGAGGCTCTTCGCCTCCCCCGTCGTTATTGTCTCACCAACCTTTCTGAGGTCTTCACTTAGTCCCATTCTTCCCTTCCTTGCCGAACCAGAAGAGCGACAGATACTCTTCCTTCTCCTCTTCTCCGCGTGCTATGCGGTCCAAACCCGCCTCCATGTCCTTCGTGAAATCATAGGCAATGTAGCTGGGAAAGCTCTTCTCCAGGAAGGACTCTACAAAAAAGCCTGTGAATGTCGGAACGAGTGTCGTCGACTGCCTTACGACATAACCACGGTCTATGAGCGTGCTGATGATAGTCGCATAGGTGCTCGGACGTCCTATTTCCTCGCTCTCCAGCTTCTGCACAAGACCAGCCTCCGTATAGCGCTGCGGCGGCTGTGTTGTGTGGCTCTTCGCCTCAAGGGATGAGAAGACGACCTTTTCACCTTCCTTAAGGGAGGGAAGCGTCTCCTCCTTCTCCTCCTCCTTGTCGGAAGAAACCATATAGACACGGCGGAATCCTTCGTAGAGAATGACCGATCCCGATGAGGTGAATCCGTATTCCCCGCACTCGAGCTTTACTGTCGTAACGGCCTTGATGCTATCCTTCATCTGAGAAGCAAGCGTTCTCTTCCAGATCAGGGTGTAAAGCTTGAGCTCGTCCCCTCTCAGTCCCGTCTCCTCCGGGGAGCGGAATCTGTCACCGGAAGGTCTGATTGCCTCATGTGCCTCCTGAGCACCGAGAGTCTTTGCCTTGTACTGTCTTACCTGGAGAAGCGAGTCTCCGTAGTTGTCCCTTATATATGCGGCAGCCGCTCTGATGCACTCGTCACTGAGTGTCGGGCTGTCTGTTCTCATGTATGTTATGAAACCGTTCTCGTAGAGACGCTGGGCAATCGCCATGATCTCCTTCGCGCTCTTTCCGAGCTTTCTTGTGGCATCCTGCTGCAGGGTCGATGTCGTAAAGGGATAAGACGGCTTCTCGCTCTTCTTCGTCTGACTCACCGCTGTTACGACAGCCTCTTTTCCCCTGAGGGAAGCTGCCACAGCCTCTCCTTCTTCCAGGGAGAGAACCCTTACTCCCTTCTTTACTTCACCTGTATCACCATTGAAGCTCTTGGAGGATGCAACGCTAATGTCAGCGATGGAGACAAGCGTTGATCTGAACTGCGGCCGGGTATCACTGATGGCAGTGACACTGGCATAGTCGGAAGAGCTGAAACGTCTTCTCTGGTTCTCCTTTTCCACGATAAGCTTCAATGCCGGCGACTGGACACGGCCGGCAGAGTATTTTCCACCGAGCTTGCGTGAGAGAATCGGAGAAATGCCGTAACCCTGCAGACGGTCGACGACACGTCTTGCCTCCTGTGCATAGACGAGATTCATGTCTATTTCACGGCAGGACGAGAATGCTTGTGTGATTGCCTTCTTCGTAATCTCATGGAACACCATCCTGTAGACCGGACATTTAGGTTTCAGAGTGTTGTAAAGATGCCATGCGATGCTCTCTCCCTCACGGTCCTCATCGGATGCAAGCACAAGCTGCTCTGATTTTCTGAGTGCACTCTTGAGTTCCCCGATAAGCTTCTCCTTGCCCTCGACAACCGTATAGTCAAGCTTGAAGCCGTGATCAACATCAATGCCGTAGACGTCCCCCTTCTTCGGATCCGGATTCGGATTGAGGTCAACGATGTGGCCCAGTGAAGCCATCACCGTGCAGCTCTTTGGCAGGTACCGGCTTATGGTCTTTGCCTTAGTCGGTGACTCGACTATGATCAATGTCTTCTTTGTGGGATCTGCAATCAAGATGCATCCTCCTTAATCAATACAGGAAAGAGTGAATTTGCCGTCACTTCCCTTCTGGACATTCTGGAAGAAGTTCCCCTTCGCGATGTCCTGGTCGGCGTCCATTGAGAAAGTTAATTGCTTGTTGCCGTTTTCGTCAAGAGAAAAGGCGTACTCCACATCTATGGTAATGTGAATGTTGAAGGCCGAAGCGACGATTGTGGTGAAGATTCTGTCTTCGCTCACCTCGCTCTCTCCCATCATCCACTTCCCGGGATTGACGATGGTCTTGTTCATACGGCCGTTGTTCGTTCTGAACGCCTCTCCTGCCGAACTGTCCTCGTCGTAGTCATGCCAGTCACTGTAACCGCTCTCATCCTCTGCAATGAGCGGAAAGACCCTGTATTCTTTCCCTTCATATATAAGATAAAGATTATAAAGCCAGGGCTTCTCGACGCTTTCCACTCTCACTGTAAGTTCCTTGACCTTACCCCAGTTGTTCTTGTTCGTATTGTTGACCCACTGGTAGGTTCCGTCCCACCCGGCGTAGAGGCCGAATGCGCACAGAAATAGCAGTGCAATGACAAATGATTTTCTGATCATCTCAATTCCTCTGTAAATCGAAGCTCAGTTTTTCTATCACCGACACGACATAAAGTCCAGTGCCGGAGTCGCTCTTATGGAGAAGTGAGGGTAACACAAAGGCAGAAGCATGAACAGATGGAAGAGAGTAAAAAACTTACATAATACCAAAAACTGTCAGAATAAAGACAGAATAATTGACTTCACTTTCCCCATTGTGTGTCTTAAACTGGAAGGCATGAGAAAGGGAATAATCATAATATCAGCATTTCTGATGTTGCTTCTGCCATCCTGTGTAGTTACCCAGTCCATCACGGCAGAGACCGGCTATTCCGGTTCATCAAAGACAGACCTCACGGTCAATCCGTTCTTTCTTTCGGTTCTCGAGGATTTCTCATCATTCACTTCCGGGGAAGGCTATTCGATAATGGACGATGCGATGGTGGGCTTCGCAAACGCCGTCAACTCATCCTCCTCATCCTCCGACGTGAGCCTTCTCTCCGACGGGGAGGGAAAGAGATATAT
>CAVILL010000082.1:0-8574 GCA_963643635.1 Sphaerochaetaceae bacterium
CGCGCTCTCATAGCCACTGCCGACAACAGACTCAAGGTGACACTCGAAATTCTGAAGAGCACACGACGCATCGACCGCATTCTCATCTTCACGGAGCGAATCGAACAGGTGGATGCACTCTACCTCAAGCTCAACGGACACGGCTACTCATCTGTAAGATACACGAGTGCCATGGACAGAACGGAAAAGGAAAGAAACCTGAGAGCATTCAGAAGCGGTGAAAAGCACATACTCATCGCGTGCAGAGCACTCGACGAGGGACTCGACGTCCCCGACTGCAACGTCGGCATAATGCTCGCAAACACTGCTCAGACACTTCAGAGGATACAGCGTACCGGAAGGATAATCCGCAGGGGAAAGGACAAGCTGCCGTCCCTCCTGTACTACGTCTACTGTGAGAACACCGTGGAGGACACGTCGCTCCTGGAGAGTCCCGGGGACGATATAATTGTGTCTTCGGCTTACCTCAACGAGGAGGACGAGATATATTCCCCCGATTACTACGAGAGAATCGAACTTCTCCTGGACAGTACGAGAAAGAAGGAGAAGAAATCTCCGAGAAACCTCATTCCCCTCATACTCTACGGCGCGGTAAGACCCGAACAGTTCTACGCAAAGGAAGATATCGACAAGCTTCTGGAAAAGGAAACCGACCCGTTCTTCCGCTCATACCTCTCCCTCATGGGCGTACTGGCAGATCTTGTTCCCTTCAGTCAGTTCCATCCGGAGGAAAGCGAGATCAATCCGTTTCTGAGATAACCTCAGATTTCGAGATTCTTCGTCGTCAGCCTTGCTCCGACATAGCACTGGAAGTTCGAGAAGATTCTCCCCTCTTCGTTGTGGTAGTTGATTCTGAGTGAATATGCTCCGCCGAAGGAGATGGAGAGGCTGTCCCAGACCTTTATCTCATCCTCGGCCTTTATGACGACGGTATGCTCAACAGTACCGGTAAGGGAGAGTCTGTTGAGGTCGCTCTCACTGTTGATGCCTTCGAAGGTGTAATTATCGGGATTGCTGCCCCTGCCCTTCTCGCCGTGGGCCATGTAGAAGACCGATGTCTTCACAAGGCGGACATCGGGAAGACGCCAGGATGCGCCGAGAGACACAACAAGACAGTCGCCGCCGTAGAGGTAAGTCGAATAGCCGATGTCGTCGTAGTCGGATTCTGTACGCTTGTAGCCCGTAAGGAAATCCTGGGAGAAGCATCCAGCGTTCTGAGAACCGGAAGAGGAATATCTGTACTGGGTGACATTACCGCTTTCATCGTAGTACTTGCTGTTGAGATACATTCCCGGCATGTTGTAGACGAACTCTGCATATACATTGAGAAGCCCCGAATCGAGAACTGAGGAATAAGAGAGGTTTACAAGGCCTCCGAAGGCATTGGGATCAACGGTTCCCATCTCGGAGACGTATCTTCTCACTTCATTCGTAAGCTGTACCTGGTCCATCGAGAGCTGACCGTAGAGGTTCCACTTCGGAGCGGGAGACCAGGAGAAATCGACACTGATCAGGTTGTTGCTCTCGAATGTCGTCGCATTCTCGTAGTTGAAGTAGTTGTGGAGAATGGTGAACGGGTTGAGATACCTTAAATCGAGTGCTGTCTGAGTGTCGAGATGGGATACGAATGTCACGGAGAGGCGGAGGTTGTCAATCGGAGTCAGCTCATAGGTTGCACTGTGTCTCAGTTCCCTCCAGCCGTTGAAGCGCGAGGAGAGAATCTCGTATGGCTTGAGAGAGGAATCGTGGGAAGAATCAAATGTGGTAAGGGAGAGAGTCACCTTGCCGTAGCGGGTATAGAAGGAAGCCTTCATGAATTCCTGGTAGTCATAGTTGTCGCCGAGAGCGGTATTACCCGTGTAGCCTTCACCTACTGAAAGACGACCTCGTGCGATTATGAGACTCAGCCCCTTCCCTCCGAGAGATATTCCGCCGTCATCGGGAAAGTTGCGGAATATGTTGAACTCGCTCGTCTGACTCGAGAGAAAGTCGTTCCAGTAAGGAGTCGTATCATCTTCGCGGCTTATCGTGTTCTCGATTCCGAGCACGAAGCGCGAGTAGAAGACTGAGCCTATCGTATTCTCGAGAGTAATCGAGGCAATCGGTTTACGTTCTCTGGTGCTCTTGATGAACCAGTCTTCGTCGAGGTCATACACCGGCTTTTCGCTGTAGTCCTTTCCGAAGGGCTGCGCTATCTGGGCGTAGAACTCCGGCGTTGCGTCCCCCGTGATATCTACCGTGCCGTACTCCCCGTCCGAGAGAAGCGCCCGGGTGTCGGTGAGCTTTGCCTTCATATCTGATATAAGAGCGTTGTCTCCGACGGCGCTCTCAGCGCGCGACAGCGCAAGAAGAAGCTCATCTGCCGTCACCGGCCCGGCTGACGAAGGTCCCGCGACTCCCGCCGTGTGACAGATGACATTGACCGTCTGCCACTCTGTGGAGCCCACAGCGTAGTAACGCTGCAGGTTTGAGGAAGAGAAAACGGAAACAGCAAAAAGCAGAAAAAAAAGAAGAACGGCGGTGATTCTCTTCATCATAAGACACTCCAGTGAGAAAAATAAGAAAAGCGGAAGAAAGAGACAAGTGCTTCTATCCGTCTTTTCACACGCATTGAACAACATCCGTGTTTCTTTTTTGTTAAGGCAGCGACATGAGGAGATATCTGATGCGGGGAGAACGGAAACCTGACTGCGCCCGTCCTTCTTCCGATAATACAGCACCACCTGGTTAATTCAGGGCAGTGTCGTCTTCAAGATTTCTTGATTGGAACCGCCATATGTTTCTGGGATTTACTATGGCGGTTGTTTTTATCTGTTGTTGTTCCTTGCGACAAGTACTGCCGTAAGAACAGGTCCGATTATCCCTGTTACAAGATTCACTACTTCGTATTCACTCATACCGGGACCTTCTTACCTTTTAAGATTTGGAGGCAACAAGCCCTCATGCCGATGCGACATGAAGACAACAACAGCCCTGTACCCTTTCAGATGGTGCTACGGTGTAAGGCAGTATCACAGGTAAAAGGCACATGACTATGTTTTGTCCCGAGAACACACACTTTTGAGCACATGATTTTACACAGGCGGGTACGCCAGTGACGAATATCAGCATAATTCTTCACTATGACTAACTTTGTACACAGCATGGTAGAAAAGCCGTACTGCAGAAAATTCTAAATCCAGCAAGGATGCCATTCCCTTCTACAGGAACATACTCCGTGAAGGAATTGTGCTGTGGGAAGCTGAACATACCGCCAGAGAGTGAACAGCCACACCGTTACCCAGAGCAGCGCTCTTCCATTTTCAAGCCGGTAACTGCTCTCGAAAACATAACGGGAAAGGGCTCAGGAGAGAACGACAAAGTCTTCGCCTTTCTTCTTCCATGGAATCTCGACAAACTGTAGTCCGTGCGTGCTGCATTTTATCGCGGGACTCTCCGAGTGTATGTAACAGGGGTACTGGAAGAAGTTGAAATGCCGCCATTGATTCTTAACAAATCCATCAAGAGCGTATTTCCTGCCGCAGACGGGACAGGGAAAAAGAGAGTCATAGGAGAAGCTTGTATATACATGCATCTCCTCTCCCTTTCCGGTTGTTTCAAGTTGCGCTTCCCTGATAATCACGGCTTCCCGATACCGAGGGGAGCACTGAGTATTTCCGTATAATCCATAATTCCAGAATCCTTATATGATACGTCTCTCAGAGAGATACTCCCGGCCACGAGAGCGTGAAGCCGACGTAAGCCTGGAGGTTGGAGAAGGTCTTTCCTTCCGTATTGCGGTAGTTCCATCTGCATGAATATGCTGCACCGAGTGAGAGGGAAAGATACTTCCAGATTACCAACTCTCCTTCAGCCTTCAGAACAAGAGTATGCTCTACAGTCCCGGTAAGGGCGAGGCGCCAGACATCGTCAATCGTGTCGATTCCGTCGAACGTGTAGTTCTCTGCATCCGTTCCTCTTCCCTTTTCTCCATGAGCCATGTAGAAGACGGAAGCAGTGACGGAATACGAATCGGGAACACGGTAGGTACCGCCGATGGAGGCAGCAACAAGGTCGCCGCCGTAGAGGTATCCCGAGTACGAGACGTCGTCGTAATCCGATTCGGTACGCTTGTAGCCCAGAAGATAATCCTGTGAGAAGCACCTCTGATAAGACGAAATGAACTCACCCGATTCATTTCTCTTCCCCTTGTACTGTGTCACATTACCGTTATCGTCATAGAACTTGCTGTTGAGATACATCCCCGGCATGTTGTAGACAGCCTCGGCGTAAACGTTGAGGATTCCGTCCTTCACTATGTCGCTGTAGGAGATATTGAAGAGGCCGCCGTAGGCATTGGGCTCGGTGTAACCGAATCCCAGGTATCCCTCGGCCTCACCGCTGACCTGGCTCTGGTCCATCGTAAGCTGAAGATAGAGGTTCCACTTCGGAGCAGGAGACCATGAGAAATCGAGAGTGATCATGTTGTTCGCTTCGAGTATCGTCTCCTCATGATAATCATAGTAGTTATGGAAGATCATGAATGGATTGAGATACCTTATGTCGAATGCGGAAGTTGTATCGATGAGGGTTACGAAGGCAAGGGAGAATCTGAAGGAGTCGAAGAGAGTCACCTCGTAGTCCACACTGTGTCTCAGTTCCCTCCAGCCCGTGAAACGGGACGAGAGGACATCCCTTGGGCCCAGAGTCTCCGTCTTTCCCTTCTCGTCTTCCTCATACGGATTCTTGTGTGAGGAATCGAATGTGGTGAGGGTAAGAAAGACGGATGTATGCTCCGTGTAGAATCCCGTCTTCATGAATTCCTGGTAGTCGTAGTTGTCACCGATAGCGGTGTTACCGGTGTAGCCTTCACCGAGAGACACCTTTCCCCTGGCAACAATCAGACTCACCCCCTCCTTACCCACCGAAATACCTGCGTCGGAAGGAAAGTTCTGGAAGATGTGTCCGCCAGAAAGCTGGGTCTGGAAATGATTGTTCCAGTAGGGTTCGCTGTCTCCGTACTTACTGACAGCGCTTATGACGCCCATGGAGAAGCGTGAATAAATCAGGTCAAGTATGCTGTTCTCAAGTGTTACTGACACAAGAGGTTTTCTCTCTCTCGTGTTCTTTATGAACCAGTCTCCGTCGAGGTCACGGGAGAGTGTCTCCTTGTAATCCGATCCGAAGGGCTCTCCCGTCTGCGCATAAATCTCCGGGGAAAGCGTACCTGAAAGATTAACCGACCCCAGTCTGTCGGAGTAGATACTCTCAGTATCCGTAAGCTCTGTCTTTATTGAAGAGAGTATTTCATTGTCAGAACCGAGTACATTCTCGGCTCTCGCGAGGGCTACCAGAAGCTGCGATGCCGTCACGGGACCGTTCGAGGACGGACCGGCCACACCTGCCGTGTGGCAGAGAGCATTCACCGTCTGCCACTCTTGAGACGAGACTGCATAATACTTCTGACCGCCTGCAGAGAGAACGGACAGCAGGAAGAGCAGAACGACCAGAAAGGCAGAAGCTCTCTTCATGTCAGGCTTCTCCGCCGAGGGTGTTCCTGAACCAGTTGGAAAGAGCAACGATACGGTTGTAGAAGGAGAGTTCGAGGTCGACCTTGTAGAAGAGTACGGTAACAGTGCTCTTCTTGTCCCTGACGGAAGCCAGGGCATATACGTAGATACCTTCCTCAGTCTCCTGGATATCGAGCGACATGTTGACCTTGTCCTTCTTTACGAGGCTTATACCCATGAACTTGAGGTCGTTGTTGTTCCTTATATCGAGGAATATCTCGTCGTTCATGGCGGTATAGCTCATCCAGTAGACGTTGCCGCCGAAGGAGGTATCATCCTGGTAGGAGTAGTATTCGGCATACATCGGAACCCTGTCGACAACCGGGTCTTCAATCCTGTCTTTCTTGTCATCCGAACTGAGCATCGAGCACTCATCGAAGAGCGTCTTCTCCTTGTCCCCCGCCCTGTGTGATATGTACGTCAGCCCCGTCATCGTCGAGACCTTGAGAAGGGTGTTGTAGAGTGTGAGTCGGCGCTCGCTTTTCGTCATCGTCTCCCATCCTTCTGGATAAGGAACGAGGGAAGCAATCGCAACACCGAAGCCCTTCTCCATTGCTTCGACTGCGGCAATCTTCTCGTTCACCAGGTCCGAGAGAGGTGCGATTACGGAAAGGTCACCGCTTGACGTACTCTCCTTAACAATCTCACCCGAGAGAATCTTCGAGTACGTCTCGTCATCGACATCTGGGAGGATATCCCTGAGGGATGAATATGCGGAAAGTGAAAACACAATTAAAAGGCAGAAAACAAGAACAGTCAGTTTCTTCATTTGTTGATTTCCTCGATAAACCAGTCCTTGAGCGAGGATATGCGCCTCGTGAATGCGGAGGGAAGATGCACGTCGGTGACGGGAGTCTCGACGTATTCGTCGGCGTCGCGAACTGTCGCAAGACCGAAGATTGCGATTCCCTCCTTAGTCATGAGAACATCCACACAGAGATCAAGCTCCCCCTCCTCCACGGCGGTGAAGAAGAGGAACTTCAGCTTCGAGACATTGGTTATGGTCATGAATATCTCGTTCTCCGAGATATCGTAATTGACGGTATAGGTATTACCTCCGAAGATATTGTCCTTGAGGTATGCGGCAATATCATAGGAATAGGTGACGGGAGCGTAGCTGAAGGTCACATCGTAGGCCTTCTTCCCCTTCTTCGCAGAAGTAAGGGTGTAGGCATCGGAAAAGAGGGTACGCGGTTTGTCTCCGGCAGAGTCGGAGATATACGTAATTCCCTTGATAGTCGAAATGGAAAGGAGCGTATTTATGATTTCGAGCTTCTTCTCATCGTGGGTAAGTTCAGTCCAGCTTTCGGGATAAGGAACGAAGGTCACAATTCCCGAGACGAGGGCATTCTCAATCTGCATGTCCTCTCTCGACTTTGTCTTGCCCTTTGTGGAGTCGAATGCAAGAAGCGTCACATCCTCGTCATACGTCGAGTAGTATTCGATGGTTTCTCCGGAGAGAAGTCTTCCTTCCTTTCCCTCGGGGAATTCCGAAATCACGTCGTAGATACTGTCCTCGGCAGAAAGAAACGTGCATAAGACAAGGAATATGACCAGGATGGTTACTATCTTTTTAAACATTGTTCTACCTTATTGTTTATCTTCATCATTAATCAATGAAGCTGATGTGGTTTTATCGGCAAACGAGGCAAGAAGCGCCATGAAAAACGGGTTGTACTGGACATGAGTCAGATGATGTGCCGTCGTTGCATTGATTGCTATGACACATATCGTGACAAGGAAGAAAAGATCCTTCCTTCTCTTGAAGCATGAAACAACGTAGGATCCCAGGAGAAGGACGACAAAGACAACGCCGTACTTGAAAAGTATGTAGATATACGACGAATCAAGGAAGAAGTAGTTGCTCTTCCACTCAGTCGAGCCGCCGTTTCCCTGCATGAGGACGAACTGTCCGAAGAGATTCACGTCGAATCTGTCGAAGGCGGCATGGCCGAGATCAATGCGGACGGAGAAGAGCGTATCTATCTCCTTCATCCATCCGATTGACGGGTCATAATAGTAGGCAATGAAGAAGCACACGAAGAAGAGAACGACAATGACGAAGCACATCAGGACTCTCAGACACATCGCCTTATTCTTCAAGTGAGGCTCAATGAGAGCCGTAATCATGTAGAGCACGCTGATGATGACAAGGCAGCTGCTGTCGAGGCGGGCATGACAGAACTTATAGGTGAAAAGAGCAAGAAGACCTCCGGAAAGATACATCCACCACTTCATCCTGTTCTTCAACAGATAGAAGAATGTCGCAGTGAGAAAGAAGACGTAAGCGGCAAAATCCGTAGGATAATAGATGCCGAATGAATTGCGGACAAATTCCCCGCTGTGATATTGAAGATTGACTATCTTTCCCGTAAGAGATGCAATGAACGCCGTAAGAACAACAATGAATACAAGTGTCCCGTGGACCTTCAGAATCTTCCTGAAATCTATGTCCCTTGCCCCCCAGACAAGGAGTACCCAGAAAAAAACGTCGTTGTACGTCGAGTAGTATCTGTCGAGAAGCGAGATGACACCGAAGAGGCCGAAGAGGATGACATCTTTCAGCTTCCAGGAATCGAAGAGAACAAGCTTTGCCCCTATCAGAACGAGAGCGAGAACCTTCAGGTATGAATAGAAGGTGAGATGCTCCTCGAACATCGTTGTCGTCATCGTCTCCACGAAGACGATAAGCGACATGCCGGCAAGGAAGAGAGCATCTCTTATCCTGTTGTTTCTTATTAATGGAAACCTGTTCTCTAAGCTCTGGATTATGTTCATCAGAAGACGATCTTTGCTCCCACTGTTGCAATCATACTGAATTCTGTCGACCAGTCACCCCACTCGTTGATCTTACCGGGGTTATATGTACCGTCCTGATTCGTCCTCACCTCGGGGGTAAAGCTGCGGGAGGAATTGATGATTCCCTGAAGCCCCGCCGTAAACGTGATGTCCTTCAGATTCTTCTCTACATTGAGTTCGGCATCGAGAATATTATTCCAGATGTTTGCAAGGAACGCCCTGTCGT
>CAVILL010000083.1:0-8518 GCA_963643635.1 Sphaerochaetaceae bacterium
AACGGGCATACTGAGAGCAGGGATTGGGAAGCGGACTACCGGACTCTGAAAAAGGGGTATGTCATACTCGCTTGGGCTGATGGGGAGGATATGCCGGTAGGGCTGCGGACTCAGCGGATATCCAGATATCCTATGATAGCCAACGCTCTATCCGGAGCGATGGCGGAGAAGAGAATGGGGGACGTGGAGCTGTTCGCTCTGATGAGCGAAGAAATGGTTAAATCCCTAAAAATGTCGGACATAGTTTTCGGTGTAGAGCGGAAAGGGAAGCCCGTCAGCCTCACTGTCGAGGAGATGAAGTTAGTCAGAGCGTTATCGGCATATATCGACTATCAATCGGACGGAATGACTCAGGCGGTGAAAGAGGTCGACAGAGCGGCGAAAGAAGGAGTCGGGAATGTCCCTAAACCTTCCCTGAGGATATCTATCCAAGACCTGAGCAGAATCATAAGAGGGGCGGCGAGAGAGGCGGATATCCGGGCTACGGGAGAGACGCTTTTACGCTTAGGCGAGAAGGAGCAGGTTCTCAGGATACACACCGAGTCTAGAGATTACAAGTTTGCGCGGCCTCTCTTCCTGGTATCGGAAAAATGTTGGGAGGAATTCTCGAAAATAAGGACGGGGAGGGGGAGGAAGGCCAAAGGAGATATGGATGAAGAACCGCTCCTGATAGCGGTCGAAGTCGTGCTATCCCATATCTTTCTTTACGAAGCGAGAGCCAAATATTGCCGATTTTTCCCGGAAAGGTTTTTCCCGATCGCGAGGAGGCACAGAGACAAACTATTTCACACCTTATTTGACGTATTGCAGAACTCATACCGGAGAAAGTGCTACATCCCCTATCAGAAAGACCGGAAGGAGAATGGAGGGAAATCCGTGAGCTACATCTACAAGATAAGCCTCGCATCGCTCAGGGATCGGATACCGACCGACTACACAAGCACGAGGAAAATGCAACTGAAATTCTTTACCGATCTGGAGAGAGCGATTCCCGATCTAGTGGAATATGGGATTATAACCGGAGAGACCAGACTGTCGAGAGAGGAGGGATTTCTGTACGTCCACTACAACCCTCTTTTTTCAGAGGGAAAGGAGCTGATTCCCGATACAAAAGACATAGAGGAGAAGGAGGGGTAAATACCTCCGCTTCCTATTTGGATTAGAGGTTACGCTATTTGCAATAGAGGTTACGCTATTTGCAATAGAGGTTACGCTATTTGCAATAGAGGTTACGCGACTTTTTTGTAACTAATTAATCGTTAATAGGTTGGAAGGGGTGGTCAAAAACTCTAGATATTCTAGAATATTCTAGATATATTCTAGAATTATAATAAGTATGGCAATTTTTGCGATTGCCATACTCTTTTTTTTCATAGAGAGGATGAAGTGAGGCGGAAGATTCAGCCTCATCTCCATCTTCGGCCGCGATACGGACGGGAGCCTCCCCGTTGTCGCTGAGGACGGTCGCGGCTTCCGGGAACACACTCCCGGTCTCCGGACGGCATCCGGGCGGAGGTGCCGGGGGCAGCTGCCGTGAACATTTTCTCTCTCTATGGAATCCGTTGCTTTTTTTCGGCCTCCGGGACACGAATCCGGTCGCGGAGCGGGGATTGTCCATCGGGGCGGCGTTTTGCGATTACAGAGCGTTTTTTCCCTCTCTGTGGGATTGCCGCGGCAATTTTCTATCTTTGCCTTATGCATAATCGGCCGTATCTTTTCGGCCTCTATGCTTTTTTTTCTTAATAATACGTTTTTTTGCCTCCCTCCTGAAGCGATTTCACGGGCGGAGGCTTTCAGTATTGTACCCGGTCTCTCCGGACTCCCGGACAGTGTGTCGCGGGAGCGGCGAGGCCTCCCCGGTTATTCCGGGAGCCGTGAACGACAACTCTCTCTGAGGGAAAATGAAAATTATTTTAATACTTATAGGTAATATTAATGTATTATTTTGTATATTTGCAGAGAGAAGAAAAAGATATTCGGTTATGCAGAACTCATCAAGGGAAATAGTCCGGGTAGCCGGGCAGGAGATAGCCCCTTCGACCGTCAGCCCGGCCGATTGGAGGGCGGTCGTCGCGAGCTTTATCGCGGGTATGGACGTGAAGGAATCATCCAGATCGCTCTACTCCCGCACGCTCTCAATCTTTTTCGGTTGGGTTGAGGCTACGGGACGGCAGGTCGGGTATATGACGCGGGAGGACATTCTGGAGTACAAGGATCATCTACTCGGCTCCGGCCTCTCCTCCCTGACGGTCGGCAGCTACATAGTCGCGGTACGCAAGTTTTACGATTGGGCGGAGGCCGAGAAGCTCTATCCCAACATAGCGAGGGGAGTCAAGACTCCGAGACGAAAGCAGCAATTCAAGAAGCAGCACCTCACGGACAGCGACTCCTCCCATCTCCTCTCCTACTTCGAGTCGAAGGGACTCCGCGACTATGCGATAGTGAACCTCCTTCTGAGGACGGGACTCCGAACCATCGAGGCGGCGAGGGCGGACATCGGGGACGTTACCTTCAAGGGCGGGAAGCGGGTGCTTCTGGTCTGGGGCAAGGGACACGATGAGAAGGATGATTTCGTGGTGCTGACGGACAAGGCGTGGGAGCCGATAAAGAAGTATCTTGACACCTCCCGGAAGGGAGCGAAACCGGGGGAGCCTCTCTTCGTATCGCACTCCCGGCAGAACTTCGGCGAGCGGCTCACAACCCGTTCGATCTCCGGACTGTGCAAGGAGGGGCTGAAGGCGATAGGACTGGACGGAAAGGAATTCACCGCTCACTCTCTGAGGCATACGGCGGCGGTCGCTATCCTGACTCACGGCGGCAGCTTGGCGGACGCTCAGGCGGTTCTCCGCCACTCCTCCCCGGCTACGACACAGATATACACCGAGTCGATAAAGGAGGAGCTGAGGCTCCGGAGGTCTCCGGAGGCTATGATAGACGCTGCCTTCTAGCGGTCGGCGGTTGAGACGTTGAAGTAATATCTTAACATTGTAACATTGTAACATTGTAATATATGGAAAGTTATAGCGGATTAGGCAATAGCGAATCACGGAAGAGGCGGTTTCTGAACGTCAGCGAGGGGAAGATAGTCCTGAAGGACGGCGGCAACGCGGCGGCTTTCGATTATGTTGAGGGGACTCTGGAGAGGATATACCAGAAGGAACGGGAGTTTCACGGCGAGAAGGCGTACTATTGGTATCTGGACATAAGGGGAGAGGGCGGAGACCTCTACTCTCTCGGCCTCCCCTATGCCTCCGGCGTGTTCAAGTCGATTGTCCTCTCTTTGGCTTCGGCGGCGGACATCAATCCTCTCTCTACCGTCAGGATAGCGACATACTTCAAGGACGGGCGCACGAAGTCGGTCGTGTACCTTCAGGGGCGGAAACTTGATTGGATAACGCGGGATCTCCCTCCGGTGGTGGAGAGGGCTATCGGCGGGAGAACCGTCAAGGACGATTCGGAGAGGATGAGATACATCGAATGTCTGGTGGATACGATAAACGGCCGGATCGGGGCGGCATCCGCATAGTTTTCGTTTACGTTATCGATTGTTATGAGCAGCATAGACGAGAAGAACATATCCTTCTATCCGGCTTTCGGCCGGGAAAGGCTGAACAAGTGGGACACGCTTCCGGAGGAGGACAAGAGGAAGCCGGAGAACCGGAAACTCCGTCCCTATCTGCCTAAGCTCAGCACGGCGGCGGTGAGTCTCGCGGACGTGTACTCCTATCTCACGTCAGAGGACACAATGGCGGGGGACACGGAAAAGTCTCTCCCCGCTTTGACGCGGGAGCTGAGAGACATACGGCGGACTGACAGAGAGCGGTACAAGGCTCTCAAAGGGGCGGTTCTGGACAGTGTGGTGTTCGCGGGGATACCGGAGAGGCGGAGGGAGGAGAAAACCGACCGCAAGACCGGGAAGGCGTACAAGGTCTGGACTCAGCGGAACAAGCGCAACTTTACGGGCGAAGCGGTGTACTCCGGCCTCATCGTCATCGATATCGACCGCTTGGACGAGCAGAAGATAGACCTCCGGCGGCTGATGGAACGGCTTAGGGGAGACACCGAGATGGGTCTCCGCCTCCTCTTCGTGTCCCCGTCAGGAGACGGGCTGAAATTGGTCTGCAAGAGCGGCAGGGACTACCGGACACCGGAGGAGCATACACGCGAGTACCGGGCTTTGGCCAATTACGTCTCCTCTACGTACGGCGTTGAGGTTGACGAGTCCGGGGCGGACATAAGCCGAATGTGCCTTCTGTGCCACTGCAAAAGCGAGGAAGCCCTTCTGATAGATTCGGACACGACCTTCGACTCGGACAAGCATCCGGCTCCTCCGGCTCCGTCCTACGTCCCGCGACAGTGTTCACGCTCTTGGGATGGCGATGACGGCATCGAGACGTATGTCGGGAGGGTCGAGGCGGAGGGCATCGACATAGCTCCGGGCTACACTCAGTATATCTCCCTCTGTTATTCCTTCTCGTCACTCGGAGAGCGGGGGAGGGGCTATCTGCACCGGATATGCAGGTTCTACCCGGATTACGACCCGGAGCAGGTGGACTATGATTTCGACTATTGCTCCGCGAAGCCGGGGCAGAGTATAGGGACATTCGTCAATATCTGTAAGGCTCACGGGATAGACATCTCGCTCAAGCGGCGGGAAGCGGACGGAGGCGGCATTTCGGCGGAAACGGCAAAAATAAGCGATTTAAGGGCTATGGACGGTAAGAATGAGGAAATATGTACACCTACGGCGGAAAGTGCCTCAGAGGGGCTAAAAACGGGCAAATATGACAAATATCTTCAGCTCCCGACAAGGGAGACTCTGAAGGCGGCGGCAGAGCGCAAGAGGGAGGGTCTGGATACCCCTTACTTTCTCGGAGAGGGCGGCAGCCGTGAACGCCTTAAGCTCCCGGCCGGGGCTTTGACCATAGTCAGCAGCCGTACTTCTCACGGCAAGAGCAAACTACTTCAGAACATCGCTCTGTACTTGGCGGAGAAGGCGGGGGACGGGGAGACAGTCCTCTTCATCCACTATGAGGAGTCTAACATAGACGTTACCTTCCAATTCGCGAGCATCGCGGTAGGCGTTTCCCTCTCAGACGGCAGGGGAGCCGGCAATATAGCCCAGATACGCAAGTATTACATATCGGGGGACTATCTTCATATCCCGGCCGAGAAAAAGGACGTGTTCGGCAAGCGGATAGCCTCCTTCGACTCCCTCCTCTTCGGCGGCAGGTTGAGGATCATCTATCCGGAAGTGTCGAGCGATTGCGGGGATCTCATCGGAATCGTTGAGGAGGCGAAGAAGCGGGATCGGGTCAAGGCCGTGTTTATCGACTATGTCCAGCTCCTCACGGGCGGGAAGGGAGGCTCCGACAACAGACCTCAGGAGCTGAAATACATCTGCAAGGCTCTGCAAGATTACTCGGTATTGGAGGGCATCCCGATAGTGATGGCGGCTCAGCTCAATAGGGAGCCTAAGAATCCCGACCAGATGGGGGAGGGCAACATAGCCGACTCCGCCGACATATCGAGGTACGCGAATGTCATACTCTCTCTGTGGAATTCCGCCGATACGGACGTGAGAGATTGGTCGGAGCAGAGCAGGGACAAGCTCAGGAGGAAGGGATTCACGGTCGGAGAACAGGGGGCGATATACGTCAGGGCGAGCAAATACAGAGGGGGACAGCGCAACATAGATACGGTGCTGAGGTTTGACGGGGCTACGGGAGTCATCGAGTCGAATGACGATCTGCCGGAGACCGAAAACAGAAAGATAACGTTAAGCGATTGGATTGGACAATGAGCAGAACGATAGCGATAGCGAACCACAAGGGGGGAGTCGGCAAGACTACGACTGTCCTCTCTCTGGGGGCGGCTCTCTCCCTGAAGGGGAAGAAGGTGCTTCTGGTCGATCTGGACGCACAGTGCAACCTCACTACCCAGGCCTCCGGCGGGAGGCTGCACGGGCGCACCGTGTTCGACTCTCTGATAGGTGGCGGCTCCCTCCCGGTGTACCGGGCGGCGGGATACGACTATGTTCCGGCTACGTCAGACCTCACGGGCATAGAGAGGGCTTTGACCGTGACCGTTGGGGACAACCGGGCGGAGTCCGTACTGTTGAGGCACGCTCTCCTTCCTCTGAGGGAGGAATACGACTACATCCTCATCGACTGCCCTCCGAGTCTGGGAGTACTTACGAGGAACGCACTCACGGCGGCGGACGGCGTATTGGTTCCCCTCACGGCGGAGAGCGTCCCCGTTATGGGTATGCGGTCGCTGATGGAGGCCGTTGACCTGACGAGGCGGGGGCTGAACGGCGGCCTGAAGGTGGACGGTATTCTCGTTGTCCGATACAACCGGAGGAAGCTGAACCGGATTGTCGAGGAGCATCTCCGGGAGATATATGGGAGTCTTGTGTTCAAGACCCGCATCCGGGAGAACGTTGACCTGATGGAGTCTCCGCTCTACGGGAAGGACATATTCGGGTACGCTTCCGAATCGATCGGGGCGGCGGACTACAAGTCTCTCGCGGAGGAGCTTCTGGAACGCATAGAGAAGTATTAAAGTATTACAATGTTACGATATTAAAATATTACCGTTATGAGCAAAATCAAGGACGAGAAAACGGCTAAGGAGCTATTCGGGCTGAAAACCTCCTTCGGAGTCGGGGAAGATAGGGAAATGACAAGGGACGAGCTGACGGCCTCCCTCCGGAAGCCGGAGGCGAGGGAAGCGGTCGAGACTTGGGTAAAACCGGGATACGGCGGCGGGGCGCGCCGGGCTGAGGATTACGGTCTCGTAACCCGTATGACGTTTATGGTGTACAAGGAGGATCTGGGCAAGCTCAGACAGATAGCGTACACGGACGGCAAGACAACGAAGCAGGTGCTGCACGAGGCTCTCTCCGCCTACATAGAGAGATACGAGGCCGAACACGGCACTGTCGTACCGGAAGGCCGGGCTATCGTAAAATAGGAGGAAAATATGCGGGTCGAACAAGGACGGAACTACTACTCTCTGGACGAGGTGGCCGTTATGTTGGGAGTCAACAAAGTAACGGTGACGAAGTATATGAAGGAGCGGGGCATAAGGCCGCGAATCTTCAGCAGGGTACATCATCTCACGGAGGACGCGATACGGAAGCTGACGCTTCCGGTGGAAAAGGAATCAACTAAAAAGGCATAAGGATATGACAAGGGAAGAACGCATCAAGGCGATTACTGACGCTCAGGAGTACATTATCCGCACAAGCGCGGCGATAGATCCGGAGCTTGCGATGGATCTGTGCAAGACGCTCCAGACGCTGAAGGACGAGATTCGCGGGGGAGACCTCCGGGACATTGACGAGATATTGGAATTCCGCTCTCAGGTTGAGGCCGGGGAAGCCGAATACAACCGTCTGGAGGAGGCGGGGATATGACGGCGGCGGAGATAATCGAGGCGTTGAGGCAGGTCGCGCCGGACACGAGGGTAACGGTCGTGACGGCGGAGAGCAGCGGCCTCCCCGTTGAGGAGGTCAAAGTATCGGGGTACTGTGACGGAGCGGCGGTCATCGTGGCCGGAGGGGAATGGTATTACTTCGATAAACATCGCATTACGGAAGTTAAGGAAAAGAGGAGGACTCAGCTATGGAGAAGGAATGGATAGCGGGCTACCAGAACGGCCGGGGCGAATGTTGGGATCTGGTACTCCGGGCGAAGAACTACCGGGAGGGGCTGAAGGCTGCACGGGCGCACCAGAAGGAATACGGCACTCTGTGGAGCTTCCGGCAGAAAAGGCAGTGACCGGAGCAGCCGGGGGGGGGGAGTCCCCTCCTCCGCCTCCTCTCTGGGTGCCTACCGAATTTTTTGATTTTTTTCGGTATGGTCGGCTCAGGGGGGGGAGGGGGGTCGAAATCTCTGAGAGGTTTATTTCCAAGACCACAGCCCCACTCTCGGAAACGCGGAGGCAGAAAATCCCGGAGCCTACCCGGTGGGGAACGGAGAGCCAAGAGACTGATACTCGGATAGTTGAGGTCGCGCACGCGCACGCGCGGAGGCAGACCGGGAGCAGCCCGGAAGCAGGTTACAATGTTACAATGTTACAATATTAACATATTACCATATGAAGTATAGAGAAGAAGAAGGCGAAGTATTTGACGCTCGTCTCAGGGCGGACAACCCGGAAAGTAAGGAGGACACGCCTCCCTCCCCTCCCGTTATGCACGAAGGGACGGTCAATATCGATATGGGCAAGGCCGATGACAGTCCGCTCCCGGCCGACATCAAGGGAGCGACTCTGAAGCTGGCGAGGGAGCAGATGGACAGACTTCTGTCGAAATACGGTAAGGACGAGAGATGGAGGAAGTACGTCAGCGAGGACGGCACTCCCGGCCGGAAAGGGATAATGGAGGGGCTGAAGGGAGAGGGGGATATCGGATTGACTTGCTCTCTCGTATCGTACTCGGTACTCTTCAATATGGTAAACGGGCATACTGAGAGCAGGGATTGGGAAGCGGACTACCGGACTCTGAAAAAGG
>CAVILL010000084.1:0-8500 GCA_963643635.1 Sphaerochaetaceae bacterium
CTCCGTAATACCCGGGATACTTCATCCCGTTCTCGTATGCGTACTCTGCATACTCAATACACTGATTATAGATGTAGCGTGACGAGCCGAGGTTTTTCTTCAGGAGAACTGTCTGTTCTTCTGTCGGGTAGACTCTGTGTCTGTCTCGTCTCGTTACTATCGTCATAATTCATTGTAACACAGGTGGATGGATGAAGATAGTCCCGGGGTTGGCGTTTCATGCTTTTTCCCCGGATTTTAACGAAAACCGATGTGCTTCTGCAGCACGCGCCCCTGCTGGTGTTCCGGCGAAACTTCTTCCAGCCTTCTGAGTTAGCCGCAGCAAGCCGCGGGGTATTGAACCCTCAACTCCGAAGGCTGCACGTTTCGCCTTCTTCGTCGAATAAACGCTTTCACGCTAATTGTTAAATGAAAAATCGAGCTTGACAGTTTCCGCATTTCCGGTCGACTCTGTACTGTCATGGCCGCATTGACTGTACTCTCCACACTGCTTATATCTCTCGGAGCACTCATCAGGATTCCGATGTATCCCGTCTCGATAACACTCCAGACGTACTTTGTCTACATAACGGCCCTGCTTCTTCCTCCGGGTAACGCCCTTGTCGCCGTTCTTCTCTATCTGATCCTCGGAGTCCTCGGGCTTCCCGTATTCACATCCGGCGGAGGAATCAGCGCACTCGTATCCCCGACGGGAGGCTTCATCTTCGCCTTCCCGATGGCAGTGCTCGCGGGCTCCCTCATCATCCACAGAAAGCAGACTTCGTTTCCGCACAACATGCTGGCAATAGTGGTCATGGAAGCCCTCACAAACCTGATAGGTCTTCCCTGGCTGATGCTGAACTACAAATGCACGGCCATGGAAACACTGAAAACTGGCTTTCTTCCCTATGTCCAGGGAGACATCATCAAGATGATTGCGGCGGCAGCAACGGTCCGGCTGCTTTATCCGAAGATGGACAGCATTTCGTCTCTTCTCACAATCCGTCTTCTCCGGAATGAGGGAGAAGCAGACTGACAGGCCCTTTCACACTTCATTCCGCACTGCTATAATCCGGACCATGAAATTCGATTCATCCCCGTTTATAGACCCCTATGTCTCATCGTTTTCAAGAGTAAAGGATGAGAGGGAATCATTTACCGCCCTTCCTCTCCCGTCACGCGACAGGATAAGGGAGATGATGGAGGAATTCCGCGTTCTCCTCTTTCCCGACTACGAGGAGATCACATCCCGCGGCATGCTCGGGACTGTAGTATCACGTCACATGGAGAAGGCGGCGGAAATCCTCTATGAGGAAGCGTCCCTCGCCTTCGAGACGAAACTGGAGAGAAAGGAAGCTGAAGCTAAGGCAGCCGGGATAACATCCGCACTCCTCGGGGAACTTCCGGCAATCAGGGAGACACTCAAGAAGGACGGACAGGCGGGCTTCGACGGAGACCCGGCTGCGGGAAGCGTCAGGGAGATAATCCTCACCTACCCGGGCTTCAAGGCAATCACGGTTCACCGCATCGGACACTTCCTGTTCCGTAAGGGGCTTCCACTCATTCCGAGGATGCTCAACGAACTCGTCCATTCAGATACAGGAATCGACATCCATCCCGGTGCCGAAATCGGGGAGAATTTCTTCATCGACCACGGAACCGGCGTCGTCATCGGAGAGACGAGCGTCATCGGCAGGGGTGTAAAGATATACCAGGGAGTCACGCTCGGTGCCCTCTCCTTCCCAAAGGACGGCTGCGGAATGCTTTTAAGGGGACAGAAGCGTCACCCGACAATCGAGGACAACGTCACAATCTATGCAAACGCCACGGTGCTGGGCGACATCACGGTCGGCCACGATTCGACGATAGGCTCCAACACCTGGATCAAGGATAACATACCCGCCTTTTCGAGAGTCACCACTCCCGATACGACGAATACAATCAGTCAACGGAGACCGTAAGGGGAAAGACGGAGGAGATGACTCCTCTGTAGAGTCCGCCCTCTTCTATCTCTCTTCCGCTCCCGCTCACAATAGACGCCTTGAGGTAGTTTCCCGTCGTCCCGTATCCGTTCTTCTCGGCGATTATCTCGCACATCTTTCCATTCTGACGATCGATGTACTGTCTCTCGTGGCGGGAGGAGAGAAGACGCAGTGCAGCTGCCCTTTCATCCCTTATCCTCTCCTCCACAAAGAGCTTCGAGCCGTAGAGGGGAGTACCCTCTCTCGGAGAGTACGGGAAGACATGCATCGCGGAGAAATCATTATCCTCCATGAAGCGGTATGTTATCTCTGCGTCCTCGTCAGTCTCGCCGGGGAGTCCTGCAATGACATCGCAGGCGATGAACGGATCGTCCTTGATCTCCCTCAGGGTCTTTATTATGTACTCGACATGGCTTATGGAGTACCTGCGTCCGATTATTGAAAGAACATGCTCCGACGCTGTCTGAATCGGGATGTGAAAATGCGGGAAGACACGTCTGTCCGCAATCTGCTCAAGTAAAAGATCATCAACACCGTCGGGCTCCATCGACGAGAGACGGAAACGTATATTCTCCCCGCATGAAGCGAGGATCTTCTTCATGAGTCCCCCGAGACCTTCGCCGTTATGGTCGTAGTTCGTGAGATTTACGCCGGTGAGCATTATCTCATGGAGTCCTTCCTCCTCGAGTCTGAGTACCCTCTTAACGACTTCGTCGCTCCCGAGCCATCTCGAAGGCCCGCGGACAATCGTCGTCTTGCAGTAGCCGCAGGAGTTGTCGCAGCCGTCCTGGATTTTCAGGTACGCACGCGAGTGGTAGCTGAAGGACGAGGGATTGTAGGAGAAGGAATCGGTGTCACGCAGAGTGAAGGACCTTACCCTCTCGAGAAGCGGTACGTCCGCACTGGATGAAAGACAGGAGGCAATCCTCAGGAGGGAAGGCTTGTCCCTGAGGGAAAAGACAACAATATTGTTCCCGAGGCTCTCGATGGCGGCTTTTCCTTCCTCGGCATAGCAGCCGGAGACTATCACACAAGAAGCGGAAGAGGAGAAGAGGCGAATCATGCGCCTTGCCTTCTGCTCTGCCTTACTTGTTACAGCACATGTGTTTACTATGATTAGTTCGGCGTCCTGACTTTCCTTTTCGACACTCCATCCGGCCTCTCTGAAGCTGTCGGCGACGGCTTCGCTCTCACACTGATTGAGGCGGCAGCCGAGGGTGTAGATATATACCTTCACCTCTTTCCTCCCTTCTCGAGAGTATAGCCGACGTTCTCGATGGCTACTCGCAGGGAGTGTCTCATGTCCTTTGTATACGGGTTGTAGAGCTGGAGATCCGTGAAGAGTGAAACGGGGTCGTTGCAGGTCTGCTCCACGATTTCAAGGAGAGCCTTGTAACCCTTAGTGGAAATCGCGGAAGGCTTGAGATTCATCTCGGAGAGAATCCTTCCGATGAAATGCGTGACGCCCTGGCTGAAGGCAGCCTCCCTGTCGTGCTCGTCAGCGCTCATCTCCCTGACGACGAGTCCCATGGAAACGAAGAGATTCCTCACCTTTTCGTAGCGTTCATCGACCAGGGACGGCGGACACATCACGACGGGCAGTCCCTCGAGTCCGTTTCTTCCCGAATCGGGACCGAACATCGGATGGGTTGCTATTCTGTATATGGAAGAAGGAAGATTCTTATCCATCCACTCTGAAGGATAGGTCTTCACCGAGCACGTATCACAGACAATCGTATTCTCCCCGATTCTCCCCCCCACTCTTTCGAGTACGCTCTCGAAGGCGGAAATCGTGACACAGAAGAAGAGAATGTCCGATGAGAGCACCTCGTCCTCGTCAGCCATTCTCACCCCGTCCGGAAGAACGTGGGAGGAACGTGAACAACAGATTATCTCATTACCGGTTTTCTGAAGACATCCCGCCCAGAAGGAGCCGAAACGTCCGAGTCCGTATACACCAATTTTCATAGAGCTAAAGATAACTGTTTCCCCCTCACTCAACAAGCCCCGCATGTCGCTATAGTTCACATACCCGTCGCCTTCAAGTGTTGAGCAACTCCCCTTTTTGTACGATAATCATGAAAAAGGAAAATTCACCGGAGGAAAAGATAAATGTCCAAGGAATTCATGGTAGAAACAAGTGCAAGGCACGTGCATGTCACAGAGGAAACCCTCGAAGCTCTCTTCGGAAAGGGTTACAAGCTTACAGTCAAGAAGGAACTCTCCCAGCCGGGTCAGTACGCTTCTAACGAAAGAGTCACAGTCGTAGGCCCCAAGAAGGAACTCGCAAACGTATCCATCCTCGGCCCCTGCAGAAAGTTCAACCAGGTTGAGCTCAGCGCAACTGATGCACGCTCCATCGGCATCGACGCTCCCATCAGGGAAAGCGGCGACATCAAGGGATCAGGTAAGTGCACACTCGTAGGCCCCAACGGCTCGGTCGAACTCGAGGAAGGCGTCATCGTTGCAAAGAGACACATCCACATGCAGAGCGCCGATGCTGAAGCATTCGGCGTCAGGAACGGCGACATCGTCTCCGTCCTCATCGAGAACGGCAACGGCAGAAAGACGGTTTTCGGCGACACAGTCATCCGTGTTTCCGATTCCTTCCGTCTTGCAATGCACGTCGACACAGACGAGTCCAACGCAGCAGCATGTGCCAAGGGCCAGATGGGAACAATCGTAAAGTAACGGTTACTCACCTGAGAAAAGCACCGGTCGCCCGGTGCTTTTTCTTTGCCTCTATGCTGAATAATTTACGTAGCAGCATGTTTATCATTTCATACTGTCCTGGATGGTCTCGCTGAGTCTGATAATCATCTCCCAGTCGATACTCTCCGCTCTCTCGCTTCCGCTGAGACCGCATCGGGAAAGTACATCCTCGACAAACTCCTTTCCGTTGTTACCGTACCGGGACGACTGCAGGTTGTTCCTCACTGTCTTCCTCCTCTGCGAGAAGAGTGCTCTCAGCAGTGTAAGATACGTCTCTCTGTATTCATCCGGAACAAGGCTCTTCTCTCTCTTCTTCATGACGACGACCGCGCTGTCGACATTGGGCTGCGGCCAGAACGAGGAACGGGGAATCTTCAGAGAGAGCGTATTCACATAGTCCGTCTGGGTAAGGACGGAGAAGGACGAATAACTCGCGCTCCCCGGCTTTCCGACCATTCTGTCGACGACCTCCTTCTGGAGAGTGAAGACCATCATGGGAGGAAGATAGCTCTCCTCGATGAGCTTTGCTATCATGACGGAACCGACGTTGTAGGGAAGATTTCCGATTATCCTCTCGGGAAGAGGAAGAAGTCTCTTTTTAAAGAGGGTCTTCAGGGCGTCTCCCTCGACGAGCGTGAAGTTCTCCTCATCATTGAAAGCCTGCTCATTGAGAATCCTTATGAAGCCGTGGTCTATTTCGAAGGCAGTGAGATCGACACCCCCGGAGAGGAGCATATGCGTAATCGCTCCGAGGCCCGGCCCTATCTCCCAGACTCTCATCCCCTTCTCCGTTTCCATCAGACTGACAAGCCTCTCTCTCATAACTCTGTTCACAAGGAAGTTCTGTCCGAACTTCTTCGTCATCGCGAGACCGTTTTCCTTCAATACCCTGTCAATCTCCGAGGGGCTGTCATAATTCAGATTCCACATACAGGGAGAGAATAACCGAAATGAAGGAAGAGAGAAAGCTATTTCCTTCTCCTTTCAAGAAGCATGAGAGCTCCGACAACGACAGCAAGTGAAACAGCAAGAGGAAAATAAGGCTCAAAGGAGGATGTAAGAGGGAAGTACCGGCTTATAACATCAGACCTGCTGACAATCTCCAGTATGAATTCAATAATTGCATCCGATTTCGGAATTATGAATCTGACGACAGTCATAAGAAACAGAAAACTTATAACCGGCATGCCTACTATGGAAAAGAGAAAGGAGTAAGGCTGCCAGGTACCGAAGACGGAGTAGACTATCGGAGCACTCGAGACTGTTGCGGCAATGCTTGTCATCACGGAGACGCCGACACCGGAGATAAACGGAATATTCCTCTCCTCCAGAAACTTCTGCGGCCGTGCGATGAAGAGGATTCCCGCAAGAGATGTGAAGCTGAGCACTGTCGCGACTTCACTGACATAATACGGAAAGAGCTTCAGAAGAAAGACAAGGGAAAGGATGAAACTGTAATCAATACCGAAGAAGGGAATGAGAAGTACGAAGATGAGTGACCTCACAAGAGACGGTCGCAGCCCTGCAAGATAGACAAAGATCATGAGAATGAGGTTCTTCACACTCTTCGCCTTTTTCTTCGAAAGAAACAGACCGAGGACGGGCAGCACGAATGCAGATATGTAACCCAGGTGCATACCCGAAAGCGACAGAAGGTGGCTGAGCCCGAGTTCGCGTACGCTGTCCTGGAGTGAACTGTCGCCGTCGAGTGTCGTTCCAGTAAGAAGAAGGGCAATAAGATTACCCGTATTTCCCCGGGGAAGATTTCTTATAAGAAGAGTGTTCACTTTCCGCCTCAGCTTCCCGTAGATTGACGCCTCGGTTACCGCCCCTCCTGTGGAAAGAAAGCAGCTCTCCGTCATTGTGCCCTCGACATATATCATGTCGCCCTTAGTGGCTCCGAGGTCGGGACCGATGACGTAGACTCTGCCTGAAGATGAGAAGAAATCGCCGCGTCTGTTGACTACGCTCTCGAGGAGGACAGTACAGCCCGTGTAGCGGTGCTTCTTTCTGTTGGGTTCCGTGACGACTTGTCCGTATAATCCGCTTAAATCCTTTTCTTCTATCGGAATAGACATATTAGACGAAGAGAGGGATGTGGAGAAAATCGAGAAGAGGAGGATGATAAGAAGAATATAGAGAGCGACTCTGTCGAAGTGACGGAAGATATAGAGAAGAAGCGTCAGAACAAGAATTCCGAGGTTTCTGTATTCGAAGACAACTGGAAGGAAATACTGGACGTAGAAGAAGAGGAGCACTATGAGGTAGGGCATATCCCACCTCCCCCGTTGGCAGATATGTCTTCGCTTGAGATATCACAACCAGGTTGGGGCAGGTCCCCCAGCCTGGTCAGGGGAATTCTGAAAAGGATTCCTTTTTTTATTTCGTGAATACGGAGTCCGCATCCTCTTAAGACGCTGCCTTTTTCAGCTGGAATTATATATCTCATACTTATAAAGCAGAAAAAAACGGAAAATTGTCAAAGTTTCATCGGAAAAAATTGAAAATTCCTTCTCAGTCCCCGAAGCACCCATCTGATGGCGTTGACAGGGCTCTGCAAAGCATGGATAGTTAATGCGAAGAGGACTCAGCCTTCACTTCAGCTCAAGAGGTACTCCATCTGTAGAGTACCTGTTTTTATCTACTTTTATAAACTAAAATTATTATATGCAGATTCAAGAATCTTCAAGTTGCAACACCTGTTTTTTACCTTGATATCAATCCATGAAAGATCATCCTCATCAGAAATCAGCAGATCCCTCAAAATAACAGCATGGGAAATGATTACCGCTTCATTCCTTCTGATGACATCAAGCTGTCTGTTCAACAGGTAACGGTATTTCTCATCCTTGATTTCATCAATGCTGACTTTTATCAACTGAGAATCAGGAACAGGAATCATGTTGTTGAAGTTGATTGCACCATACGCGCCTTTCTCAAGCTTCATGAAGTCTTTTGCATCCTTCATCTGCAGATGCTTAGGCTTGGGTGATGTAAAAGGCGCATAGTACTTTGTGTTTTCTATCTGGACTACAACACCAACATAAGGGCGCTTGCCTTCCTTGTTGTATGCCACCCTTGTATCGAACTGTCTTAGATAATCAATATATTTGTCTGAAACATGATAGATATCAAGCATAGCACCTCCCTAAAAAATAGGGACGAAATGCTTCGTCCCAATAACTTTTTTAAGCTTCGCTTTACTGGTGGAAGCGCACCAGCTTTTTTAAGCTTCGCTTTATTGGTGGAAGCGCACCAGCTTTTTTAAGCTTCGCTTTATTGGTGGAAGCGCACCAGCTTTTTTAAGCTTCGCTTTATTGGTGGAAGCGCACCAGCTTTTTCAACTCACCACTTCTTAAATGAAGTTAGAGGAAGTAGTCAGATATATCCGGCTACAATCATAATATACAACGGATTCGCTCAGCAGGCAACTCAAGAAAACAGTATTTTCTGCCGTACCCTCCCCTATATCTGACCGCTGTTTTTTAATTTTCAAGTTGCCCCTCATACAATTTTGATACTTCTGCGCTTTCTTCCCTTGGTTCTGTATATACTTCTCTATGGTATCTCGGCTTGCGTACATCCCACCGTATCGGCATAGTATCCGCTGGCCCTCTTCCATTCCTATTTCGACAAATCTGATTATTATCAGGCAGCAAAGAGGCTGTTGTGTTTCAGTTTTCCAGTCAGAGTCTGTCCCGTTTTTGCATCTTGGCTACTGATGGATTGAATGATAGCTTACTTCTGGAGCACCGGAGAGTTTGCCCGCCCCATTGAACTACCTCGCCCCAAGGGACGAGGAATCATGTTTCCTGCTTCACAGACTC
>CAVILL010000085.1:0-8456 GCA_963643635.1 Sphaerochaetaceae bacterium
CAAAAAAACAACGCACTCGTTAATTCCGCGTGCCTAAGTAATCTACTTTTTTTCCATATTATTTGTCAACACGGATTATGATAATTTTCAAATTATTTTTCAGAGTCCTCTTCGCTGTCCTTTTCAGTAAGCGAGGACGCCGTTTCAATCCACCCGTCTCCGCTTGTTCCCTCTGTTATGTACTTCGGAAGAACGGTATATTCCGCCCTTCTGTCCTCGACGGTGTGCATTCCTATGCTGAGGGGTATGTACCCGAAGAGAGGCTGGTCGTTGAAGGAGTCACCGAGGTAGATGCTCTTATCTATGAGATCCTCCTCGGTTATGTCGAGTGCATTGACCATGAAGTATCTGAGAGCCGACTTCTTGTCGTAGGAACCGAACCATGCGTTTATATGTATGGAGCTCTCGGCAAACGAAGCGCCCGAGGCCGTGAGGATGTTCTTCAGTACGTTGATTTCGCTCGGCGTCATCTTCGCCTTGTCGTAGGCTATGTCGAAAACGCGTGCCGTCTGATCGGATGAGAACGGATAGGGAGAGGTGTAGCCCATGAGCTCAAGCCTTTTCTTGAGGACCGTATCCTTATCAATTAACGGATTGATTATATTGGTTATCCCGCCGTCCCTGTCGTGACAGAGGAGTACGGCCCCGCTCTCGGCGACGACCGCGTCGACGGGCCACTGTCTTATGTAGCAGTCGGCCCAGCCCGTGCTTCCCCCCGTGACGAGGATTATCGAACGCCCCGATATCTTCACCGAATAGAGGGCGGCAAGCACCTGCGGCAGCAGCCTGCCGTTACGTGTAATCGTATCGTCGACGTCGCTGATGACGTACTTTATCCTCTTTCTCTCTTCTCCGCTGAAGCCGGGAAAGGGAAGTCCCCTCTCCTCCTTCATCTTGTCATGCCGGAAAGCACGCCGCTCTTCAGCACCTGTACTATATAGATGATGAAGCTCATGAGGGACGCAGATGCAGAGAGCGAGAAGAAGACGTAGAGTACCGTCGAGTACACTGCGAGATCGAAGCCCGTGAATGTGCAGAGTGCCATGTAGACAAAGGAAAGGAGCGTCGTTGCTGCATAGAGCACGGTCTTCGCCTTTCCGAATATGTTGGCGGGCATCGCCTTTCCAGCATACTTTGCAAGAAGCATGCGCACGAAGAGAATCGAGAACTCCCTCCACATTATTATTATGAACGCCCAGAGCGGCATGATGCCGAGGGAGAGGAAGCAGACGAAATACGTTATGTGCGTAAGCGTGTCCGCAAACGGGTCCATGACCTTCCCCAGGTCGGTCACGAGATTGCGCCCCCTGGCGATCTTTCCGTCGAAGAGGTCCGAGAGCTCCGCGACAGCATATATTACAAGCATCAGTACCGTTGCCGGCACCTTGAGGGATGTGTGCTGTTCGATGAGGAAGACGATGAAGAACACGGGAACGAGAACGAGTCTCGTCACGGTCAGTTTGTTAGGCAGATTCATTTCCTTACCTTCCTTTTAATTGCCATTAAAGATATAACCCGAGGAACTTTTCTTCAAGATACCCCGTAAACGGCTCCGCTCCGAGCCCCGATCCGCACACTCTCTCAAGGAGAGTCTCCGGTTCGTACACGGCACCCCATCTCCAGATGTTCCTCTCCTGCCAGGAGGTGATGAGCGAGAATTCGCCCTTTCTAAGGGCATTCTCGACGTTGTCCCTTCCGCAGTCGGAGTAGAGCTTTTCAAGGAACATCGCTCCGTAGAGGTTACCCAGTGCGTAGGACGGGAAGTAGCCGAAGCTGCCGCCTGCCCAGTGGCTGTCCTGGAGACATCCCTCGCTGTCGTTCTTCACTTCATAACGTATGATCTTCCGGCTCATCTCGTTCCAGGCGGCCGGAACGTCGGCGACTGAAAGCGAACCGTCGAAGAGTGCCTTCTCGATTCTGTATCTCAGGATTATGTGGAGCGAATACGTCAGCTCGTCGGCGTTGACCCTTATCGCGGAAGGCTGGGGGAAGTTGAAGGCTCTCACGAATGAATCGAGGCTTACTCCCTCAAGCTGCGGCATGCATTTCCTGAGCTGCGGATAGAAGTACTCCCAGAACGCGTGCGAGCGTCCCATCAGGTTCTCCCAGAATCTCGACTGCGACTCGTGTATTCCCATGCTCGTTCCCTGTGCCAGCGTGGTACCTCTTATCTCTCCGTTGAGGGAAGCGTACATCTCGTAGAGGGCGTGTCCCGTCTCGTGGACTATCGAGAAGATCGGATCCGTGACGCTCTCGTCCGTGAATCTGTTGGACACTCTCACGTCGTCCGAGCCGAGCGTCGTAGTGAACGGGTGTGCAACGACTCCGATTGCCCCGCGGGTGAGGTCGAAGCCCATCTTCACGGCAACCGAATTGCAGAATTCCTCCTCGGCCTTTCTGTCGTAGGGCTTTGTGAGGAACGATGTGTCGACCGTCTTTCCATCGAGTCTGTCCATTATTGAATGAATCGACTTCTCCAGGGGATCGAAGAGGGAGTCTATCTTTTCTACCGTCATCCCCCTTTCGTAGAGGTCGAGAAGCGTGTTGTAGGAACCGTCTCCTGTACACTCCGCCTCTTCCTTACTTAGTTTAACCAGTCTCTCCATCGAAGGCCTGAATATGTTCCAGTCGCTCTTCTCCCTTGCCTCAAGCCACTTCGAGTGGGCCTTTCCCGTCTCCTCACTCAGTTCTCTGACGAGCCTCGAGGGAGTCTTCAGGCTTCTCTCGATATCTCTCTTCCACTCTCTCACGAGGGCTCTGTCGGCGTCACTGAGAGAGGAGGTGTCGACTGTCTCGACTGCCTCTCTGAGCTTCCCGTCGGTTCTTGCTTCATGCATGAGGACTGCAATCAGTCCCAGCTGCTCTGCTCTTTCGTCCGCAGCCTTCGGAGGCATCACCGTCTCCATGTCCCAGCCGAGTATTCCCTCGATGTGACCGAGTGTGTTTATGTATCTGTCTCTTTCTTTTAAATATTCCAGTGCTTCCCTGCTTTCCATTGATTCACCATAAGAGGGGCATTCATCGAACACCCCTCTCCTTATTTAATGTTACTGACTGCTTCAGATCTGCTCTTTATTGTCGACTGTCCTGTGGACGCTCTTTATGAAGTCGTCAAGCGGCAGGAAGTTGTCCTGCTTTCCGTTTCTGTATCTGACGGAAACGAGCTTTCCCTCCATCTCCTTCTCTCCGAGAATAAGCATGTAAGGCGTCTTCATCTTCTGTGCATTTCTGATCTTCGCGTTCATTCTGTCGGACGAGAGATCCGTAGTCACGCGGAAGCCCTCTCCCCTGAGAGTCTTCTCGACTTCCCTTGCGTAGTCGTAAGCCATCTCTCCGACGGGAATGATTGCAATCTGGTCGGGCGAGAGCCATGGCGGGAATGCCCCGGCATAGTGTTCGATGAGGACACCGAAGAATCTCTCGATGGATCCGAGCAGGGCTCTGTGGATCATGTACGGCCTCTTCTCGACACCGTCCCTGTCGACGAATGTCATACCGAATCTCTCGGGGAGGTTGAAGTCGAACTGTACAGTCGAGAGCTGCCACTCCCTTCCGATTGCGTCCTTGATCTTGAGGTCGATCTTCGGTCCGTAGAATGCTCCGCCGCCTTCATCGATGTCGTACTTCAGGCCTTCCTTCTCGACGGCCTTCTTCAGTGCCTCCGTTGCAGCGTTCCACTTCTCGATTTCCCCCACGCTCTTCTCGGGCTTTGTCGAGATGTATGCGTGAATGTCGTTGAAGCCGAAGGAATGGAGCATGTGCAGCGAGAAGCGGAGAACCTCCATGATCTCGTCATCCATCTGGTCGGGAGTTACGAAGAGGTGCGCATCATCCTGTGTGAATCCTCTGACTCTCATGAGACCGTGGAGAGAACCCGCCTTCTCGTATCTGTAGACGGTTCCGAGCTCGGCCCAGCGGCACGGAAGATCACGGTAGCTGCGCTTGCTGTTCTGATAGATCATGATGTGGAACGGGCAGTTCATCGGCTTGACGTAGTAGTCGGTGTTGTCCATCTCCATCGGAGGATACATGCCGTCCTTGTAGAAGCCCAGGTGTCCGGATGTCTCCCAGAGCCAGCTCTTTCCGACATGCGGTGTATAGACCATCTCGTAGCCGTTCTTGTAGTGTTCCTCTCTCCAGAACTGCTCGATGACCTGTCTTACTCTCGCCCCCCTGGGGTGCCAGTAGACAAGACCCGGACCCGCTTCCTCGTGCAGTGAGAAGAGGTCGAGTTCCTTACCCAGCTTTCTGTGGTCTCTCTTCTCGACGTCGGCAAGATGATCCATGTAGGCTCTGAGGTCTGCCTTCGACGCCCATGCCGTTCCGTAGATACGTGTGAGCATCTTGTTCTTCTCGCTTCCTCTCCAGTATGCACCGGCAATCGAGAGAAGCTTGAAGCCGTCTGCTGCAAGGTCCTTCGTGCTCTGGACATGCGGGCCGCGGCAGAGATCCGTGAAGCCACCCTGGTTGTAGATTGTCACCGTCTCTCCCTCCGGAATCGCATCCAGGAGTTCGAGCTTGTATTTCTGATTCTTGAAGATTTCCCTTGCTTCGTCCCTTGTGACTTCCTTTCTTACGAATTCATGCCCTTCGTTGATGATGTGGCGCATGTTCTTCGTAATCGTCTCCAGGTCCTCCTCCGTAAGAGGTCTCGGAAGGTCGAAGTCATAGTAGAATCCGTTCTCGATCGACGGTCCGATTGCAATCTGCGCATCGGGGAACATCATGAGGACGGCTTCGGCCATGACGTGAGCTGTTGAATGTCTGAGTGTGCTCAAATCAATCTCTTTTGCCATACTTTTCTCTCCTATATAAAGATAAAGCCTTTACAGACTCACCCTTACACATTTTCGTGCAAGGACGAAGCTGTAAAGGCTCCGCGGTTCCACCCTGCTTCCCTTCCATGAGGAAGGACGCTCATTGGTAGTTTACGCCTTACTTACGGCCTTCCATACTCGGTTCTCCTTTGAGGAAGGCGACTCCGGAGTGGTTTTCATCTTCCGCCTCCGGGGAGTCTCACACCTGCCTGAAAGCAGACTCCCCTCTCTCGGGTATCGGTCGAAGACTACTCGTCTCCATCTCAGTCGTTACAGTGATGATACAGACTTGACCGTGTGCGGTCAAGCCTCACTCCTCTATATACTCTATAAGTCCTTCTCCGAACATCTTGCGCATCTTCACAGAGAGAACTGCGAAACTCGTTGCAAGGTCCGTTCTCTGCATGACGACGTCTGACGGGATCTTGAGGTCCTTGGGGGCGAAGTTCCAGATTCCCTTTATTCCGCATTCCACGAGAGTGTCCGCCACGCTCTGCGCACTGGAGGCGGGAACTGTGATGACGGCAATGGAGATCCCGGAGGATTCTATGAACGGCTTGAGTTCGCCCATGCCCTTCACAGTCAGTTCCCCGACCTTCGTCCCGATCTTACCCGGGTCGGAATCGAATGCCGCGACTATGCTGAGGCCGTAGGCTGCAAAGCCCTCGTACATGCTTATTGCCTTTCCGAGGTTACCCACTCCCACAATCAGAGCCTTTGTGGCATTGTCCCACCCGAGGGAGTGGGTGATGTAGTCGATGAGTTCGTTGACGACGAATCCCACCTTGGGCTTGCCCTCGATTCCCGTGTAGGATATATCCTTTCTTACCTGGATGGGCTTGAGCCCCAGCTCCTCTGCAAGCACAGTGGCGCTGATGAATTCCATTCCTTCTCCCTGACACTGTCTGAGAATCCTCAGATAGGAGGGGAATCTCTTGACTGTCGGAATCGGCACTACAACCTTCTCTATATCCGGCATACTCAAACCTCCAATTTCTCTTTCACCATCCGGTAGACCTCTTCGGGCGTGCTGGCACCCGCGGTGATACCGACTTTACCGTAAGCTCGCACCGCAGGGGGAATATCATCTTCCGCACCGACGAGGAAACACGGAAAGCCTCTCTTCTCCGCCAGTGCGGCAAGCTCCTTCGTGTTCGCACTGTTGCGGTCCCCGACGACCACGAGGCATTCCACCTTTTCCATGAGCCTCAATACGCTCTCGCGCCTCTCCACACTGGCCTGGCAGATATGGTTCAGCACATTGACAATGATACCCTTTTCGCCCGCTTTTTCAAGAATATCCTTCAACAGTGCAGCAGAAAAAGTCGTCTGCACAACACCGTTGTACTCTCCCTCCTCTACGTCTTCGAGGTCCAGTGGAGAAGATATGACCTTCACCCGTGTCACCGCACTTCCGACAAGAGAGACGGCCTCGCTGTGGCCTTTGTAGCCGAAGATCAGCACGGGAAGCGGAGATGTACGGACAAGACTCTGTCCCTTCAGAACGACGGGACAGGTGCAGTCGACGATTTCGACGCCGCGGGAAATAAGGGTATTCCTCTCCTCATCCGTCACGCCGTGGGCACGGATTATTACGACAGATCCCTCATCGGCATCCTCTGCGCTCTTTATCGTCTCCGCCCCGCGCGAGGAGAAATACGAACAGACGACGGCATTGTGGACGAGCGTCCCGTAGAAATAGAGCTTTCTTCCCTCTTCCAGAGTACGCGAGAGAGTACTCTCTGCTATCGTCACCGCCCTCTCGACACCGCCGCAGAAGCCGAGGGTATCAGCTGTCAGAACTTCCATCTGTCCACTCCTCCGGTCGAAAGAAACCCGTGGCTTCCCACGGGTTCCTGACACAAGGAAAGAAAACTTACTTGATTTCTTCCCTGTTCACATCAGCCTTCGCTCCAGCTGCCGGAGCCTCGGTTTTCTTCTCTTCAACCTTCGCTTCCTCTTTCGGAGCCTCGGTCTTCTTCTCTTCAACCTTCTTCACTTCTTCAGCCCCGGCCTTCTTCTCGTCCTTCTTTGCGGGAGCCGTCTTCACAGCATCCTTGCTTGTGACGGTGCTGATTGCTTCCTTGCTGAATTCGATTCTTGCAGCGTCATCGACCTTGACGACGACAGTCTTGTCCTTGACGGTGATGATTGTTCCGTGAATACCGCCGATTGTGACAACCCTGTCACCCTTCTTCATCGAGGCAAGCATTGCCTTTGCTTCCTTGTCTCTCTTCTTCTGGGGTCTGTAGATAAGGAAATAGAAGATTGCGATGATCGCAACAAACATTATGATGGATGATGCCATGCTGGCAGAGGATGAGGAGTCAGCAGACATTAGAACGAGTGAATTCATTTCGGTTACCTCTTTTATAAAACTGACCTACATTAACACAGTCTTCATTTTGCGGTCAACAAATTATGATTTCTATGGAAAAAATACACAAAGAAAAGGGAGAGGCCGGAGCTTCTCCCCTGTCGTACTATGTACGGTTTATCACATCATGCCCATGTTGGGGTTCTGAGCCGGAGCAGCCGGTTCGGGAGCCGGAATGTCCGTCACTGCACACTCTGTCGTGAGGATGAGGGATGCGATTGACGCTGCATTCTGCAGTGCGCTTCTCGTGACCTTGACGGGGTCGATGATTCCCGCGTCGACCATCTTGACCCACTTCATGCCGTTGGCATCGAAGCCCACGCCGTGTTCTGCGTTCTTGCACTTGTCGGCAACGATTGCTCCGTCGACACCTGCGTTCTCGCTGATCTGTCTGACAGGCTCCTCGAGAGCACGTGTAACGATTCTGTAACCGACCTTCTCCTCTTCTGTAAGAGCGGAGATATCCTTTCCCTCGAGTTCCCTGCTTGCCTGAACAAGAGCGACGCCGCCTCCGGGGATGACACCTTCTTCGATGGCAGCACGGGTAGCGGAGAGTGCATCCTCGACTCTGTGCTTCTTCTCCTTGAGTTCGACTTCCGTAGCAGCACCGACGTTGACGACTGCGACACCGCCTGCGAGCTTTGCGAGTCTCTCCTGGAGCTTCTCTCTGTCATAGTCCGATGTGCTGTCTGCAATCTGGACCTTGAGCATTGCGATTCTGTCCTTGATGTTCTCGGCACTTCCCGCACCGTTGATGATAGTCGTGTTGTCCTTGTCGACTGTGACTCTCTTTGCTCTTCCGAGCATGGAGATGTCTGCATCCTCGAGCTTCATTCCCAGTTCCTCTGTGATGACCTGGCCGCCCGTGAGTACTGCGATATCCTCAAGCATTGCCTTTCTTCTGTCGCCGAAGCCCGGAGCCTTGACAGCAACGACGTTGAGAGTACCTCTCACGGCGTTGAGTACGAGAGTTGCAAGGGCTTCACCGTCGACATCCTCTGCAATCATGACGAGAGGCTTGCCGGACTGTGCAACCTTCTCGAGAAGCGGAAGGAGTTCCTTCATGTTGGAAATCTTCTTGTCGTAGATGAGGATGTAGGGGTTGTCCATGACACTTGTCATAGTGTCCCTGTTGTTGCAGAAGTAAGCGGAGAGGTAGCCTCTGTCGAACTGCATGCCTTCGACAAAGTCGACTGTCGTCTCGATAGTCTTGCTTTCCTCGACTGTGATGACGCCGTCCTTGCCGACCTTGTCCATTGCGT
>CAVILL010000086.1:0-8332 GCA_963643635.1 Sphaerochaetaceae bacterium
TTTCCTCTTATTTCCAGTTTTCAGATACATCAATGTTAATACCCTTAAGTGCAACTACAGCACCAAGGGAAGCCTCACTGCTTTCGCTGTGGGCAAGAAGCCATTTGTTCGAAGCGAAAAGAAGAGAGTCCTCATAGGACTTCACTTCAATTTCAGGCTTCTCGAGATTGGTTCCCTTCGGAAGCACCACGCATACTCTGAAGCCCTTACCGGGAGCTGTCGAACAGGGAGCGTAGTGGAGCGTCGTGGAATAAATTTCCACCAGGACTCCCTTCGGGCACAGAAAGGCCTTTACCTTCGCTGTGTCGAGAACGCCGTCTTCGATGTCGCTTCTCTTTGCAAGAAGAAGAATAAAGTCTTCCGTTCCGACGTTGAACTCGCTGTCCCTGTGATACTCGAGTGCATTGAGGCGGGTGTTATAACCGTTGCACCATCCGAGCTGTACCGGCATGCCGCCGTACGCCCTCTCACGGAATTCACGTGCAATGGGAAGAGTCATGAGAGCTGCGTCTTCCGGAACGTACTCCGTTCCCGTTTCACTCTGAGGTGTCTTCTCCTCAAGGACAGAAAGAAGCTCCCCCGTGTCATAGCCTTCAACCACGGCTCCGTACTCTCTGAAGAGCGGATCCGTTACCGTATACAGTTTCATGTCTTATTCTCCTTTTACACCCAGGCACGGAAAGATGTTCTTCAAGGCGGGATAGAGCTTTGAGAATGCAGAGTATCTTTCGTTGTACCTTTCACAAAGCTCCCTCTCGGGAAGAATTCTTTCCCTTATGCCGACTATTCTGCTGCACGCTTCGTCAACCGTCGCATATTCCCCGCATCCGACCATACCCAGCATCGCGCCTCCCATACCCGGTCCCTCGACGGAAGCGGGGATGTCGAGTTCGACATCGAGTACGGATGCGAGAATTCTGAGCCAGAGTCTGCTCTTCGATCCCCCTCCAGATACCGTACTCCTTTTGATTTCGAGCCCCATGCTCCGTGCTATCTCAAAGGAGTCGCGCAGCGCGAACGCAACGCCCTCGAGTACCGCCTGAACCATGTCAGAACGCGTTGTGTCCATACATATACCGATGAAGGCCGAGCGGGCCGACGTGTCGTTGAGAGGGCTTCTCTCCCCCATCAGATATGGAAGGAAGAAGACGCTGTTACGGCCGAGTCTGTCATCTGTTATGTCCCTCTGAAGAAGGGCATAATCACCGCTCTCAAGTATCTCTTCACAGAACCACTTGTTGCACGAAGCGGCACTGAGCATGCAGGCCATCAGATGCCACCTTCCGTCTGCATGGCAGAATGAATGGAGGGAGTTGCCGCCGTCCACATGGAAGGAGGAAGAGGAGATGAATATCGTACCGCTGGTGCCGAGTGATATGTTGCAGTGTCCCTCTCCCACGGTTCCCGTACCCACTGCTGCCGCCGCGTTGTCTCCGGCGCCCGCAACCACCGTCACAGAGTTAGTCAGCCCGACTGACTTAGCAATGTCTTTCTTCACAACTCCAATCGGCGCAAAGCTTTCGTAAAGACGGGGAAGCTGCTCTTCCCTTATGCCGCAGAGAGTAATCATCTCCAAACTCCATTGCCGGTTTCTGACATCCAGCAGGAGCATGCCAGAGGCATCGGAGTAATCCGTTGCATGGACTCCGGTGAGGATGTAGTTGATGTAGTCCTTGGGAAGCATGATCTTCCGGATACGATCAAAGTTCTCTCTTTCGTGCTTCTTCATCCAGAGAAGCTTCGGAGCCGTGAAACCCGCAAAGGCTATATTGGCAGTGTATGAAGAAAGCCTGTCCTTTCCGATCTGCGAGTTCAGGTACTCCGTCTCCTCCTCAGTCCTGCCGTCGTTCCACAGAATGGCGGGACGGATCACCTCATCGTTTCCGTCAAGGACGACGAGGCCGTGCATCTGGCCTCCCGTTCCGATTCCTCTTATGAGCGAGGAATCTATACCGGCCGTGAGCTCCCTCATCCCGTCGAGGACCGCATTCTTCCAGTCCTCCGGATTCTGTTCACTCCACCCGGGATGCGGGAACGACAGAGGATAATCCCTTACTGCGCTTCTTACGATTTCACCCTTTTCGCTCATCAGGATGAGCTTCACCGATGATGTTCCGAGGTCTATTCCTATATAAAGCATACTATTCACCTGCAACGGAAGTGAGTATACAACACAATCGGGTCGGGCGGAACATGTTAATATTTTCCCGAAGTGTCATCTTTGCCGCGGACGGGCAGGACATATACGGACAATATCATACAGGAGAAACAGTTAAGCACTTCGTGTATTGACAGCGGAGCACAGGCCTCAATACACTTTGAGCATGAAAACAGCAGTCAGGGAAGGAATAAGGGGAGAAGAGAGAGAAAACTCCCTCATCTTCAGAGGCATTCCGTACGGAAGAGTCGGAAGAAGATTCGCTCCGGCTTCGATGATGCCTTTTCCGTCTCCCGTCTTCGATGCACTCTCCTTCCCTCCCGCGATGCCTCAGAAGAGACTTGAAGAGGACTCCTTCTACGGCAGGGAATTCTACAAGGGAGAGAATGCACTCGGAAAAACAGAGGAGAACAGTCTCTTTCTCAACATATGGACACCGAAGGAAGGAGAAAGACATCCCGTCGTCATATTCTTCCACGGCGGAGCCTTCGATCACGGCTGGGCATCGGAGGTGGAGTTCGACGGAGAGAAGTGGGCTGAAAGAGGCGTTATACTCGTCACTGTCCAGTACAGGCTGGGACTCCTGGGTTACATCCCGCTCGAAGGGGAGAAATGCAACCTGGGCCTCAGGGATCAGGCCCTTGCCGCAGACTGGGTCAGAAACAACATCGCCATCTTCGGAGGAGACAGAAGCCGCATAAGTCTGATGGGACAGAGTGCGGGAGGATGCTCGGTAGAAGCCCTTACTGCGTCATCACTCCTCACCTTCCGCCCCAGTTCGCTCATCATCATGAGTTCCGGCGGCCCCGGAGCCCCGCTCCATATTCTTGAAGAGAAACGGGAGAAAGCCGGGGCTGTCGTCAGCTCGTTTCTCAGGGAGAAGGGAACCACGAAGGAAGACCTCCTCGAAATGAGCGTTGAAGATATTCTCCGGACAGAGGATGAAATCAGGGAGTATTCCGGCTCCTGGCTCTTCTTCTCACCGCTCGTCGACGGGGAGAGTGTGAAATATTCACTCATCGAAGCTCTCGAAAGAGGGCTCTTCGACGGCATACCCGTCATCATGGGCGTGACGGAGAGCGACATAGGAGAAAAGGGAGAGCTTTTTGAGTCATCAATGCGTTTCCTCACATCGAGAAAGGGCACGGGATACCTTTACGCCTTCAATCACCACCTGCCGCCGGACGGTATCTCCCCGTTCCACTCGGCGGACCTCTGGTATGTCTTCGGTACTCTCCCGCGCTCCCGGCGGAACTTCAGAAAGGAAGACTATGCCCTCTCGTCATACATCATCGACATGATGACCCGGTTCGCGGAAACGGGAAGGACCGACTGGAAGGAAGCACCGGAAGTCAACAGACTCGGTTAATTTTCCTTCCGGCTCCTCATATATGAAAAGAGGTACTGCTGACAGAGAGCCTCGTAGGGATGGAAGTAGGAGATCGGAACCCCCGGGTAATACTCTTCCAGACACTTTCTCATCCAGGTATCTATCGGAAAGCCCTCCCTTCTGCCGTAGCCGAAGATGAGGATGCAGGATGCAACCTTGACGCCTATTCCCTTTATCTCCTGCAGCTTCTCCATCGCAGAGCCAAAATCGAGGCTCTTCACCTCCTCGAAGATACCGCTGTGTTCGACTGCACTGAGGATGAAGGGAGCACGGAAGCCAGTGCCGAGAGATCTCAGATCCGCTTCCGTGACACCGGAAAAATCCCCGGGGCGGGGAAAGGTGTAATAGCCCTTCTCCACTTCGTGTCCGAAGCTCTCGCAGAGTCTGTTGTAGAGACCCGTAATCCTCTTGATGTTGTTGTTCTGGGAGAGTATGAAAGACACGGCCGTCGTCCACTCGTCCTGCCTGAGTATTCTCAGAAAGCCGACCTTTTCTACCGCGGTTTTAAGGATATCATCTTTGGCCTTTATGTCCTCCCTCGCCTTTTCGTAGTCGTAGTCGAGGTCGAAATAAGTGCGGAGGAACGGATCGGAAGCGGCATCATCGATTGACCTGATTCTGTAGACCCTGCCGTTGAGGGCTGCAGCAAAGACTCCCGGGGATTCCTCCCTCCAGGAGAATGTCTGACCGCCGAAGAGTATTTCTCTCAGATTCTCTGTCATACGTCAATCATACTTCAGTCTGAGCGTGATGGCAAAGTGGTCGGAGTACCCGGATGCAGACGACTTCTCGTACTTGAGAGGAGTGCCGTAGCTCGTCTTCGAATCGGCACCCGCCGTAATGCTGAAAGCATCGTACTCGACGCCGCTGCCGTCGAAGAAGGATGAAGAAAGAAGCGCATTATCGTATGTATACCAGCTACCGTCGTAGTAGTACGATCCCCTCGTCAGAGGCTCCGCGTAGTCAAGGTATGGCGAAAACATGACGCCGCCGTATGCTCTCGCGCCGTCGCCCGTGAGAGGAATGATCCAGTCCCCCGTCTTCCGTCTGTCCCCGATTTCATCTCCCGTAATGCAGTCTGTATTGAAGTCCCCCATCACGATGACACATTCGCCGTCCCTTTCCTCGATCAGCGTTCTCAGAAGTTCAAGTTCCTCCCGTCTCTCATTCCCTTCATCGAGCTGGCTTCTCAGGTGCACCCCCAGGATTGTCACCGACTCCCCATTCCAGATAAAGCGGAATTCCGGGATGAGCCTCGAGGACGATGATGCTACCGAATGGAACACGACTGACGAAGGCCTGATACGGGAGATGAAGCCCACACTGAGTGCTCCGTCCGTTTTCTGAGCAAGGCCGTAGTAGAGATATCCCTTCCCCCTGAGTCCCGCCTCAAGAAGGTCATAAAGGACATCCTCGCTCTCGATCTCCTCGAGGATGATGATGTCGCTGTCGTTCATGTTGAGGGACATATAGAGCGCGGTGCGCTCTATCCTCTCCTCGTACTTCTCCCTCGTGTATCCCTTCGCCGACGTGAACTCGGTGAACTCCGAAGAGTTGTCGACGCCGTCGAAGAAGCAGTATGTATTCCAGCTCGTGATGGAAAGGGTATCTGAATCCCCTGAGGGAGAGCAGGATACAAGCAGCAGAAGGAAAAGGCAGAAAATTACTCTCATACTTATATACCCGGGAAAAACGGAAAATTGTCAAAGTTTCATCGTAAAAAATTGAAAATTCCTTCTCGAGACCCCGAAACACCCTTCTGATGACGTTGACAGGCCCCCGCAAAGCAGGGATAGTTAACTTGAAGAGGGGCTCTGCCTCACTTCACCAAGGGGTGTCCCGTTTGTCGGATGCCCGATTTTTTGTTTCAAAGAGTGCAGCATCTTCTCCATTGACAGATACAACAACATACTTGATGGGGTAACCAAGTTTCATAACTTCTCCGAATGGAACATTTCTGTATCCTGCGTCTCTGTTTTTGTATTCCAGTACGGAATCTGAAATTTCCATACAAGCGATATCTGGCTTCTTCAACATTCTCAGATAGATTACACTGGAAGGCATCATACGTTCTCAACCCAAAATTCCAAACTTCTTAAAAAGATGAAACTATGCAAAAAAAAGTGATGATACTACGTTTACCCGTACACCCAGCTGCAAACCGCCAGGAGGTCATCACCTTCTGATTATTTAGTAACACAGAAAGCAATTGGAGGCAAACTCCAATTACCGGATTTTTTCTCTGAAAGCGGTCTGTCTCACTATTGACAAATCAGCTCAGCGATGTGATATTCATAGTGAAGAGGGGCTCAGCCTCACTTCAGCTCAAGGGGTGCTCCATCTGTAGAGTGCCCGTTTTTAATGGTGAAAACTCTTGGATTTGTACCATCTACTGAAACCACTACCATCTTGCCTTCATATCTCGTCTTACCGTTAACTTCGCCGGACAGGGCGCCTTCATACGAAACAATTTCGCCATTCTTATTCCTGAAGTCTTCGGAAATTTCCATATAGACGATATCGGACTTCTTCAACCCCTCAGATAGATTACGCTGGAAAGCATCATACGTATTCGACTCAAGTTTCTTGAACTCCAGAAGATACCCGTCCATCAGTCATCCGGAATAACGCTTCTGTATTCTTCACCGCCGAAGAATATCTGCTCGGGAAGGATGAATACCTCATGGCCTGCCATACCGAAAACCTCGGCGGCTCTGATTTCCTTTTCCAGAATCTCGATCTGACTCCTGCAGTACTCCTTCTCTATATATCTCCGGTAGTGATCCGTATATACGTAGACATTCCCGCCCGGAGTGTCGATGTGAGCATACAGAGATGGATCCGAATACTCTCTGAGAAGACTTTCCTTCAGCCGGGAATACTGTTCCGGTGTTATACTCTTGCTGTTCCCCCCTGTTCTCTTCAGCTGTAAACAGGACGCCCCGGCGTCAGAATCAGGTACGCTGCTTTTTCCTTCCATACCTATATACCCGGAAAAAACGGAAAATTGTCAAAGTTTCAGAGAAAATAATTGAAAATTCCTCTGAACTGCTCTCTGAAGCGTAATGAACGCCGTTGCATTTACATGCCGAGTTTGTTCAGACATCAAACAGCACACACCATGAAAACAGGGACGAATTGCTCCGTCCCGATATCTTTTTCAAGCTTCACTTTACAGGTGGAAGCTCACCTGCTTTTCAATTCTCCGCTTCATGAATGAAGTCAGAGAGTTCCTGCACAATCAGAAGAGATCAGATCTCCGTCTTCTTTCTGACTATCCTTCCGACAAGGCCGTAAGCCTTCGCTTCCTCAGCAGTGAGCCAGTGGTCACGTTCGGTATCATGGGAGACTTCGTCGGGAGTCTTGCCCGTTGCTTCGGCAATGACAGAGTCGAGTTTCTTTCTCAGCTGTTCCATCTTCTCTGCATAGATGTTGAGGTCGATGGCGGTACCCTTCAGCTGCGAGAGCGGCTGATGGATGAGATATGTGGAATTCTCGAAGGCGACACGCCTGTCCTTATCAACCGCAAGGAAGATGAGAGCGGCAGCGGATGCCACGAGGCCCATACCCACGAGGGTTACGGGAGACGAGACGTAACGGATGGTGTCGTAAATCGCAAATCCGGAATCCACGTCTCCGCCGGGGGAGTTTATATATACCGTGATGGGATCATTGCTCTCGCTGTCGAGTACAAGCATTCTCACTGCAAAATCGTTGGCAGTATCCTTGTTGATCTCGCCGCTGAGCATGACAGAGCGGGTCTTCATGAGTTTATCGAGTAATGTCGGGTCAATAGGTTTCTTTTCGTCCATGTCTAGATAATAATCAAAATTCCTCCGTTTGGGAAATGTGTATGGAATTTTTCTTCCAACTCACGGATAATCAAGCCATGAAAAGTGCAACAGTATCTGTAATAGGAAGACCGAGCAGCGGCAAGTCGACACTCGTCAATACGATATGCGAGATGAAGGTCTCGATTACGAGCCCCACTCCCCAGACGACAAGGAACAAGATAAGGGGAATCTACACCGATCAGAGGGGACAGCTCGTCTTTACCGATACTCCCGGCTACCATCTTTCAGATAAGACCATCAATAAGAGAATGCAGGACGTGACCGTATCTGCTCTCAAGGACAGCGACCTCATCCTCTACGTCATCGACGGCAAAAGGGCTGCCGGTATGGAGGAGGAAACGATAGCGAAGATGATCAGAGCCTCGAAGGTGAAGACTGTTGCAGTAATCAACAAGAAGGATATCCTCACAGATCACAACGTGGAAGAAGCTGAATTCTTCCTCAGGGAGAATCTTCCCGGAGTGCAGTACTTCGCGGCCTCCGCCCTCAACGACGAGGGAATAGACGATGTTCTCATCGCCCTCTACGCCCTCGCACCCGAGGGGGAGATGATGTACGACGAGAACCAGTACACCGACCAGGACCTCGAATTCAGGATCAGCGAGATCATCAGGGAGAAGACGATATCGAATCTTTCGGACGAGCTCCCGCACGTAATCTACGTAGAAGTCTCCGATCTCGAATACAACGAGGAGACGAAGCAGGTCTGGATCCGTGCCTTCATCTGCGTCGAACGCGACGGCCAGAAGGGCTTCATAGTCGGCAGGGGCGGCGAGAACATAAAGAGGATCGGAACGGAAGCGAGAAAGGAGATAAGGAGAATCTTCCCCTCCTCCACAGTCCGTCTGGACCTACAGGTGAAGACAGCCGAGAAGTGGAGACAGAACTCGATCATCCTCGACAAGGTGTTCAGAAACTGAAGAAAAAATG
>CAVILL010000087.1:0-8190 GCA_963643635.1 Sphaerochaetaceae bacterium
CGATGAGCCTCAGTCTTCCGCCCATGTCAACAAGACTGACAACGATTGCCGGCCCCGCCTTTCCCTCGAACACCAGGCGTGCCGGATCCTTCCCGTTCATTCCGATAGAGAGAGGGTGTGTCTCGATTCTCGCCCGTGAGGAGGCGACGGACGGACAGACTTCAAGCATGTGCGCACCCGGGCTGTATTCCTCTCCCTTCACAAGATGATAGGTATAGTCCTCCATGAATGCCGAGGCGCCGTTTCCGTCTTCCCCCATCGCCTTGAGTATCGCCGTCATGGCAGCGACCTTCCAGTCGCCTTCGCCTCCGAATCCGAAGCCGGAAGCCATGAGATGCCGGGCGGCAAGACCCGGAAGCTGCTCCAGGCCGTAGAGGTCCTGGAAGGTGTCGGAGAATGCAAGACAGCCTTCCCTTTCCATCATTCTCCTGATGGCAATCTCCTCCTTCGCCTGGTAACGTACGGCGTCTGTGTCATCAGTTGCAGTATCATATTCCCTGCGAAATACCGTTCCGTCCACAGGGGAAGAAAATGAGAGAAGCCCTCGGATGCACCGGGGGCTTCTTCATCATCTGTACTGAAGTCTCACTTCTTCATTGCCACTGCAATGCGGGAAGCAAGCTTTGCGTTGTTGAGTACGAGTCTGATGTTGGCTTCGAGACTCTCGCCGCCCGTGAGCTTCTGGATCTTGTCCAACAGGTACGGAGTCGTCTCCTTTCCCTTTATTCCGAGCTTCTTCATCTCCTCGATGGCCGTGTCTATTTCCCTGTTTATATAGTCCGGATCCATCGAGTATTCCTCGGGAATGGGATTCGTTACGAGAAGTCCCGTGTTCGGATAGATGTCCTTCTGGACCTTCCAGCTCTCTGCTATCTCTCCGGGAGTGTCCATACGCCAGGTGACGCTGAGTCCGCTCTTACGCGTATAGAATGCGGGAAGTTCGTCCGTAGTGTAGCCTACGACATTGACGCCCTTGGTTTCGAGGTACTCGAGAGTCAGCGGCAGATCGAGAATCGCCTTCGCTCCCGCGCAGACAACAAGTACTCCCGTCTTCGTGAATTCGTCGAGGTCCGCGGAGATGTCCATTGTTGTTTCAGCCCCGCGGTGCACGCCCCCGATTCCCCCCGTAGCGAAGATATCGATTCCGGCAAGGGATGCGATGATCATGGTTGCGGCGACCGTCGTTGCTCCGTCGGCCTTTCTGGCGATGATTGTCGGAATGTCACGGCGGCTTGTCTTCGTGATTGCAGTACCCTTCTTTCCGAAGTACTCGATCTCATCCTTACTCAATCCTGCCTTCAGGCGACCGTTTATTATGGCAATCGTTGCAGGAACAGCACCGTTCCTTCTTATCTCATCCTCTACCATGAGTGCCGTCTCGACGTTCTTCGGGTACGGCATTCCGTGGGATATTATCGTACTTTCGAGTGCGACGACGGGTTTTCCCTCGTCGAGCGCCGCTCTTACTTCATCAGAATAATCCAGGTATTTCTGCATAGATCTCCTTCTCCTTCATGATCCTGTAGATTGATTCGCCGTTCATCTCCGGAGACACCGCCTCCTCGCACTGAATGGCTATCTCGGCAGCGGCAGACGCGGCCTTCATCGCCTTCGGGATGCTTCCCCACTCCATCATGCCGAACGCAAAGCCTGCAAGAAGAGCGTCTCCGGCTCCGGTGGAGTTGACGCAGGGTCTCCTGGACGCAGGAGAATACATCACCTTCTTCGGCGAGATATATACGCTTCCCTTCCTTCCGAGAGTGAGGAGCACCGCTCCCACTCCCCTGTCGAGGAGGAAGTGAGCTGCCTTTATCATCTCCTCGTTACTGTCGATTCTCTTCTTGTAGAGGTACTCGAGTTCCATGAGATTGGGCTTGAATACATCCAGCTGTCCGAATGACGGTACGAGTCTGTCGACCTTGAGCGTGGACACCGCATCGGCGTAGACGACCCCACGGGCATGGGCACAGACTTCCGCGATGGTCTCACAATTGAGGTTGGCGTCGACTATCACGACTTCGGCTTCCTCAATCGTCCTGCTGTGTGCTTTTATGAAATCCGGATCCACCTTCCTGATGTTCTCCATGTCGTTGACGGCAACGTACATGTCACCCTCGGGGCCGCAGACGTAGAGATAGATGTCGCTCCGCCCCGGAAGAAGCAGCGACGATGAGATATCCATCTCCTTCGGCAGCTCCCACCTCAGACTCTCTCCAAAGACATCGTTGCCGAGAGCCGTGATGAAGGAGACCTTCTTTCCCATTCTGGCAAGGTTGAGCGCGATGTTGTGCCCCACTCCGCCGTGGTCGATTGTAACCTTTCCTATGTTCGAGTCGCAGCTGACGATAGGGGCGTAGCTTTCGCCCTTCAGGTCGGTATTTGTTCCTCCGACAACCGTTACTTTCTGTGTCATGACAGAAGTGTAAGAAAATCCCCCCGTTTTTTCAACAACGGGAGGATTATTGAAGGAGGCGGCGTGCTCAGTCTACGAGGACGACTTCACCGTTGGGATAGTTCTCAGTAACATACTGCTTGACTTCGTCACTCTTGAGAGCTTCGACAAGTGCCTTGACGGCGGGATTGTTCTCGTTGCCTTCCTTTACTGCGACGACGTTTACATACGGAGAATCCGCGCCTTCGACATAGAGACCGTCACGTGTTGCCACGAAGCCTGCGGGGATTGCGTAGTTGCCGTTGATGACGGCGCCGTCCACATCGGAGATGACTCTCGGAAGGGATGCAGCCTCGATTTCGTAGAACTCGAGATTCTTCGGATTGGATGCCACGTCAAGCGGAGTTGCCTCGAGACCTGCGTTCTCGCTGAGGGTGATCAGACCTGCGCTCTCGAGAAGGAGAAGAGCTCTTCCTTCGTTCGTCGGGTCGTTCGGGATTGCGATTGTAGCGCCGTCCGGGATTTCCTCAAGTGAAGAATACTTCGTGGAATAGAGTGCGATAGGCTCGATGTGGATTCCGCCTGCGTTCACGAGATGATAGCCGTGCTCCGTGTTGAAAGATTCAAGATACGGAATGTGCTGGAAGTAGTTGGCGTCGATTTCGCCGTACTCGACTGCATCGTTGGGAGTGACGTAGTCCGTGAATTCCCTGACTACGAGTTCGATTCCCTGCTCTGCAAGGTCGTCGACAACGAGGGAGAGGAGAGTTGCGTGGGGCTCGGGTGTTGCTCCGACTACGAGCTTTGTCGCCGAGCTTTCCGTGCTCTTCGTTTCCGATGCGCCCTGAGCAAAGAGTGCTGTGAGTGCGAGTAATGCGATAAGTGCGATGGATAGTGTCTTTTTCATTTTATTTTCCTTTGAAGGGGTCATGTCCCTGTATAAACCTTGTGAGTTCTCCCCCTGCGGGTCTGAACATTTGAAAACTGAAGATGATCTGGATTTTTTAAATGAGAATGTTATGCCCGGCAGGGCATCATCATGGAGGACATCATCATGCAGGAAGCTGTTGTAAATCTTGTCATGTTTCTTTCCTCCGTGTTTATTGTTATTGAGACTATATACAGAAAATTAATATTTATGCAAGCAGTTTGCATTATTTTTTAAGGAAAATTCCCTTATTTTTTCACAATTGAATGAATATCTTATTACATTATAAGAGAAAATTCCGGTGAAAAATCACTCCGTCTCACTGACGTACTTCTGGTTGAACTTCCGTGCAAGAAGAATCAGAAGACGGTTTATCGCATAGGCTCCGCCTATGATCACCACTGTCCAGAAGACTGACATATATATACTCTGGTTATGAACACGCAGGAAGTCATAGGGCCCGTCGACAATTCGAAAGGCGTTGAGAAGCGCCATCACGAGGGCATAGAGAACAGTCGGAACAAGCGCAGTCAGGGCATCTCTCTTCGTCACTCCCCTGTAGTCACCGAAGACTGTCATCGAGATGAGCGAAAGAATCGGACAGAGGAAGTATTCACCTACATTCGCATATGAACGTATTCTGAACGTTCCTTTCCGGAGGTCGGAGGGAAAGAGGATGAAGACGACGACAAGCATCGTCAGCGTCTGCATGCATACCGAAACGTATCGTATATATCTGAAGACGGATCTGGCTCTGTTCGAGGGATTCGCTATCTCGTGCGAAATCTCCACGATTATCAGCAGTGATGCGACGGCGGCGAATACCGAAGATATGTGCGTATAGTACATGAAGTATTGAATGCTCAGATTCTTCTTGATGAAGAGGGAGACGAAAATCGAATGAGCCTCCATAATAACGACAAGGAGGTTCAGCGTAAGAGCACTCAATAGTCTTCTGTCATTTCTGATCATCCTTCTGCCTCTTCGTGAATAATACACATCAAACAGCTTCCTTTGAAAGGAAAACACCGGATTTTACACAATTCTCCGCCGCAGAGCGGGATTTCACCTTCTCTTCAGAAGCGCAGCCGAGATTCTGTTTCCTATGAACTGTATGACTTCGACGAGGACGACCGTGACGACGACGGCGGCAACCATGACATCGGTGCGGAAACGCTGGTAGCCGTAGCGGATTGCAAGGTCACCCAGTCCGCCGCCTCCGATTGTTCCGGCCATTGCCGAGTAGCCTATGAGGTTGATTATGGTGAGCGTTATTCCGCTGACAAGTCCGGGGAGAGCCTCGGGAAGCATTACCTTATAGATTATCTGCCAGTTCGTGGAGCCCATGGCCTTCGCCGCCTGTATGACTCCCGGATCCACCTCTGTCAGGCTCGTCTCGATGACACGTGCGACGAACGGCGCGGCGGCAATCGAAAGCGAGACGACCGCAGCCCTCGTTCCTATTGTGGTACCGAGAATGAGACGCGCAAGCGGCATGAGGACAATCATCAGGATGAGGAACGGGAAGGACCTCAGGACGTTGACGATGCGGCTCAGAACCTCGTTGAGGACGCTCTTCGGGATTATTCCACCCTTCTCCTCCTTGTCGGTTATATGTAAAAGGACTCCGAGAGGAAGACCGAGAACGATTGAGAAGATAGTCGAGAAGAAGACCATCTCGAGTGTCTGGCCCGTTGACTGGAGAACAAGCTTCATTATCTGTGAATTCATTTCTCTTCCTCCTCGATTATCGTTCTGTCGACTGTGACGCCTTTTTCCCTGAGCATCGCGATGGCCCTTTCCCGTGTTGCCTCATCCGGTCCGATGTCGAGTACCATGACACCGTAGCGGCTGCCCTCGATGTACTGGACTCCGGCAGCCATGATGTTGAACATGGCCCCGGTCCTGCTCGTAACCTCGCTTATGACGGGCTCGGCAGTCGTGGAGGAGCTGAAACGGAGGGTGTAGTGGCCCTTTTTCTCCGAGAAGTTGACGATTGAATCCTTGATGTTCGTGAGATTGGAGATGAAGTCCTTGGTGACCTCGCTCTTCGGAGACGAGAATATCTCGCTTACCTCCCCTTCCTCGACGACAACGCCCTGATCGAGGACCGCGACCCTGTCGCAGGCGTCCCTTACGACCTCCATCTGGTGGGTGATCATGACGACGGTGAGATTCATCTTCTTCTGGATTTCCTTGATAAGAGCGAGGATGGACCGTGTCGTCTGCGGGTCAAGCGCACTTGTCGCCTCGTCGCAGAAGAGGATGTCGGGCTCCGTTGCGAGAGCGCGTGCGATTGCGATTCTCTGCTTCTGACCGCCCGAGAGCGTCGAGACGGGAGCGTTCTCCCTGCCCTCGAGTCCCACGAGCTTGATGAGCTCGGCGACACGCTGTTTTATATAAGCCTTGTCCTTATGGCAGATTTCCATCGGGTAGGCAATGTTCTGACCGGCGGTACGCGAGGAGAAGAGATTGAAGGTCTGGAAGATCATGCCGATTTTCCTTCTCTCTTCGATGAGTTCCTTCTTCGAGAGGTTGTCCACTCTTCTTTCTCCGTAGTAAACCTCGCCCTCGTCCGGCTTCTCGAGCATGCTGATAAGGCGCACGAGCGTACTCTTTCCCGCTCCGCTCTTTCCGATTATTCCATAGACAGTATTGGAGGGTATCGTCAGGGATACTCCTTCAACGGCATGCAGCGTCCCGTAGACGCGCCTGAGATTCTTCAGCCTTATCTCCATAATGCCTCCGACCCCTATATATAGCAATTTTCCGGAGATTATCCAACAGAGGAAAGGCTAATTGTTGATGTTGTTAGAAATAGTTGTTACCGAAATAACACAGTATTCAGGAGCATCACGATTGAGAGCCCGGTACATATCAGCAGCAACACATCAGTGATGAGGGAGTTTTCAGTTCCCGTGTTATACACAGTCACACTGAATCAGAAAACACGCTCACTCTATGTCAGCGCCCGCCGGAGCAATCGGTCGATCAGTACTTTCAGATGCTTTCCGGTAGAAAATCCGCCAGTCGAAATCAGGAAGAAGGCCGATACGCTTCGCCATTTCCACTGACGTCGTCCTTTCTCCGTCGTAAATCCGCGTAATATATGACCGGCTCACTCCAAGTATCTGAGCAACCTGATACCTGGTAAGATTCCGTCTGCTGAGACCTTCATCGCTTTTCCCGTGAACAGCGGAAGTCTTCAGATACACAATATCGTCACCACTGTCAGCCGGAACAAGCATAACCCTGTCTTTTCCTGACGCCCTGATCCCCCCGATTGGAGACGGCCTGACAATGATTGTCATCAAGTGCAAGAGCAATGGCCTCTCCTGCCATTTTATAAGCTTCTTCAATTGTATCACCCCGGGGGAAACAGCCCGGAATATCAGGAAACTCACCTTCCTCTTCATGAAAAACAGACGGAGAAATTCTTTCTCTTTCCATACGTTAATCCTTCATCCCTGTCTGTTTCAGAATCGTATTCCCAATCCCATTTGCCCGTCATACAAAAAAAACTGCACTCCCGGAGGAATGCAGCTCATAGCGCAGGATGATATTTTCCTTATCTGAGGTCGGGAGTCTTGATCCAGTCCTGGTCATCGTAAGCTCTGTTCTCACCGCACATAGCCCAGATGAAGGTGTAGTTGGATGTACCCGCACCGGAGTGAATCGACCACGACGGGTTGATTACGGCCTCTTCGTTGTGCATTACGATATGTCTTGTCTCGTCGGGTTCGCCCATGAAATGGAAGACGACGTTGTCTTCGGGGACATCGAAGTAGAAGTAGACTTCCATACGTCTCTCGTGAGTGTGTGCGGGCATCGTGTTCCATACAGAACCCGGCTCGAGGTGCGTAAGTCCCATGGAGAGCTGGCATGTGTCGAGTACGTCCGGATGGAGGTACTGGTTGATTGTTCTCTCGTTGCTTGTCTTGAGATCTCCCAGGTGCTTGTGGATTGCCTTCTCGAAGGGAACATGGACAGCCTTCTTTGCTGTGTGTGCGGGAACCGTGACGATATAGAACTTAGCCGGGTCGTCAGCGGATGCGGATTCGAATTCGACCTTCTTAGTTCCCATCGGGAGGTAGATGCCGTCCCAGTGATTCATCTCGTATTCCACTCCGTCAGCGATGATCTTTCCCTTTCCTCCGACATTGATCGAGCCGAGCTCTCTTCTCTCGAGGAGGTAGCTTACGCCGAAGTTCTTCCAGGGATCGATGTTCTTCTCGATGTCGACTCTTTCCTTCACCGGCATGCAGCCCATGGTGACGATTCTGTCAATATGTGAATAGACGCAGCTCACGTCATCGGCATTGAAGATGCCGGTGATGAGGAACTCATCCCTGAGGTCGTCTGTCGTCATGAATTTGAAATCTTCTTTTCCAGTTGAGTATCTGATATCCATAATAGGTCTCCTTAACAGTCTTATCTGATTATATTATTTTTCAGTTCTTTCACAATATTCCGACATCCCTCAGAAATTTCCCGATATACCCCTTCGAAGTTACCGGTGTACCAGGGATCCTCGACATCGCTTTCACACAGCATCCGGACCTTGTCCGGAGACGGGAACCGTCTCACGAGAGCCCGGTAGTTGCCCGAGTCGAGTGCGTAGACGAGAGTGCTCGAAGCGTAGTCGGAATCGCTGATTCTGTGTGCACAGTGGGGAGCAAAGGGAATGCCGTGTGAACGAAGCGTTCTCTTCGCAGGAGGATAGATGTCGTTCCCCTCCTCCTCGCTGCTGACGCCGCGCGAGAAGACTTCGACGCCCCCGATTCCCTCGTCAAGAAGCATCTTCTTCAGTATGAACTCCCCCATCGGAGAACGGCATATATTGCCATGGCAGACAAACATTATTTTCATA
>CAVILL010000088.1:0-8039 GCA_963643635.1 Sphaerochaetaceae bacterium
ATTAAGAATGGAGGCCCCGGTGAGGGGTCTTCATGTTTACGTATTCCTGATTTGAACCATATTTGTCATCGTGACTATGGGACGTCACAGATGATATTCACATTTCGAGCATTTCCTGTTCTACGTTCGCGAAGACGTTCTTCAGCGTGACATCTGGGTTCATTCAATAAGAATGTCAGGAGTATCGTCGTCTGGGACAGGGGACCTTCTTCCAGAGAGCAACGCGAAGAAGGTCAATGCGAAGATACTGGAATATCTTCTGCTTCTCAAGTCCGACCCTTTACCATTGCGAATTAGATTCTCAGAGCGCATGCCGCTGAAGTCAAAGACATCTACAGCTTCTACATTTCAGAAATGGACAAATCCGCATTCCTGTGGTTCCGGACCTATATCCCTGAGTTTCTGCATTTCACATAAGCTTACTGTTCTGCGAAGCATTCCAAATGGCAGAAAGTCCTGCACGACTCCCGCTGCAATCGACACTCTTCAGGTAATCCAGACTGACAAGAAACTCTTAACGGGTAAGTATGGAAGACACTGCAGCTTTACGAAGGAGCAGAAGGAAATCTGCAAGGCCTCGGGCGCTGAGGAGTCTGCGATTGACGAGATAATAGAGAAGCTGGTTGAGACTGCATATATCCTGTGCAGAGGCCGGGCACTGCAAATGATAAACGAAGAAAGTCCTAAAAAATCAGAAGAATGTCACTGTTTTGAACGAATTAGGCATGAAAACATAGTACTGATGAAAAGTTTTCATCAGCGAAAGAGAACGAGCCGTAATGGAAACATGTCTGGACATTTCAACAAAAACGAAAGACGGAGATTCCGGTTTTCTTCTTTCGTTGCCGGAAGGGAGGGGAAAGGCCATTTTCTCGGCGAAAGCTGAAAACGAGGAGCAGATATGAAAGAGTGGTGGAAGGATTATCCCTGGAGAATGATTCAGACGAATCTCAGGGAAATCGACATGGCAGATATCGATGCAGAGAGATTCGTACAGGATGTGGCTGACTTCAACGCAACGGTAGTCCTGCTTAATGTAGGCGGTATTCTTGCAAGTTATCCCAGTCATGTCGAGGACCACACAGTCTGCTCTTACCTCACGGGTTCCAGCATTCTGGAGATTATTGATGCCTGCCACAGGAAAGGCATAAAGGTTATTGCGAGGATGGACTTTTCAAAGGCCAGGGAGGAGGTTTACCTGCGACATCCCGACTGGGCCTACAGGGACAGAAAAGGCAATATCATAAACTACAACGGAGATGTTCATATGTGCATCTGCGGCGGTTTTGGTCAGAAGAAGTCCTTTGAGATAATGGAGGAGGTGCTGACTCTTCTTCCCATCGACGGCGTCTTCTTCAACATGGGCGGTTTCAAGACAGTCGATTACAGTTATAACTATCACGGAATCTGCCACTGCAGTAGCTGCCAGAGGAAGTTCCTTGAATTTTCGGGTCTTGAACTTCCACTGGAGGAAGACATGGCGAATCCGGTATTCCGGACTTACAGGTCTTTTCAGGATAAGATTGTCTCGGAGACAAACGGGAGGCTGCGTTCCCTTATCAGGAGCATCCGGCCTGATATTCTCATCGGGGGCGATAATTTCATAAGGACGGAATCCAAAACGGAATACCGCAGGGAAAGGGCCTCCTGGCCTTATCAATCGTCTTCAGTTGCGCGAGGTGGCAGTTCGGTAGATGGAAGTCCCCTCATTACGAATGCCTCTGTTGATTTCATCGGTTTTCTCTATCGTCATAATTCGGTTGGTGCTGAACGCATGGAACTGAGGTTTAATCAGGATATCGCAAATTTCTGCGGTTTGGATTACTACATAATGGGACGTCTGGACAATCATCTTGACCGCACAAGCCACAGTGTTGTTAAAAACCGTTTTGCTTATATGAAAAAACATGAGGACGTCTATCGTGGCATGAAGCTGTATTCTGAAGCCCTCATAATCAGGAACGGCGGAAACGATCAGCTCAATGATGAGGCAAAGGGCTGGATACGAGTCCTGACAGAGCATCATATTCCATTCGGAGAGATTTCTCCTTCCGTCATAAAGAAAGATACTGACTTGTCGGGAAAACGCCTGATTATCGTGCCTTCCCTCCAGAAGGTTCCCGAAGTTCTGTCTTCGAAGCTTGACGCCTTCGTACGTGTCGGAGGGACTTTGATAGTTTCCGGTTCCGGAGAATTCTATGACGAAGAATACCGTAAGTATGATGTCATACCGTATTGTTCTCTAGGAGGTACGGCAATCTCCGAAATCCGCAATAATCAGATATCCGGCATGCTCCGCATCCACCCGAATGACAGGGCGGATCTGCCGTCTCTCGGAGACACTGATGTTCTCTACTACGGAGATGACTATGTTTCATGCAGTTATCCGGAGGAAACGGAAAAGCACCTTACCGTTATTCCTCCTCATCCTTACGGACCGCCAGAGCGCTGTTATTTCACGGTAGAGTCGGATGAACCGGGGTATGTCGTAAGAAGGTATGGAAAGGGGAAGGCAGTATATATCCCCTGGAATCCCGGGAAGAACATCTTCCTTGACGGCTATCTCAGCACGGTGCACTTTCTCCGTGACCTCGTGTTTAATGAATCCTCTGTGAGGTCCGTGGAAGATGAACCATTTACACCAATGGTTGAGGTGACCGTCGGCAGAAATGAATCAGATCATATGATGCTTGTGCACCTCGTAAATACATCCGGTTGCTTTGCAACATCGTACTATGATCCGATACCCGTAAGGAGTATCAGATTGGCAATCCCTTCCGGTATGAATCCGGTTGATATAGTGGATATCGAGACGGAAAAGGCAGTTCCGTTCCGTTTCAGAGATGGAAGAATCTTTTTTACGGTTGAAGAGCTGGAAAGACTGGCTGCGTTCCTCATCCGTTTTTAAGGAGTAGTTATGACAATTGAAGAGACAATCAATGAGGCTAACAGCCGCGTGATGGATGTTATGCTCAACGGCCGTCCCGTCTGGACGGATGTACGGAGAGCTTTGGACGTTGTTCCCGGTATGAAGAAGAATCTTATTCTTCATCCCGGTCCTCCGATTGAAAAGGAAAACATCGTGTTTCCGCTGAAGAATTCAATCAGCGGTGCCGCTGTTCATGAGCATCTGGCAAAGAATACAGAAGAGGCATGGCAGAAGGTTCTTTCCGGAGAAATCGAAATCGCGCCGGCTCAGGACTACAGCTGTGGCTGCGCCGCTGCCATGACGCTCAGTGCGTCAATGCCCGTAATCGTCGTCGAAGACAGATGCAGCGGAGGAATGGGATTCAGCACGCCTCATCCGGGGCCTAAGCCGAAGGTGCTGAGATGGGGGCTTTACGATGATGAAGTCGAAGAGGATCTCTGCGCCTTCGAGGAGTATTGCAGCTACCTCGGTGAAGCCGTGAGAAAAAGCGGAGGAATAGACATAATCAGCATTCTCTCCAAAACGGCCGGGATGGGCGATGAAAATCACAACAGACAGCCTGCAGGATCAATGTGCCTTGCTCTTACGCTTGCTCCATATCTTCTCGATATCGATGCTCCGAAGTGGGTCATAAAGGACTTCCTCGCAAATGACAGATTCTTCCTTAATCCCGTCATGGCATCCGCATGTGCTGTTATTTCGTCTGCAAAGAAGATAAAGAATTCGACAGTCATGGTCGGAATGGGGGGAAACGGCAAGGACTTCGGCATTCAGGTTGCAGGCACCGGAAACAGGTGGTACATGACAGAGGCGCCATACATCGAAGGAACGATGCTGAAGCCTCAGTACAGAAAGTCGGATATGCTCCGCTACATGGGGGACAGCTGTGTTACTGAAGTATACGGCTTCGGGGGAATGACGGCTATTGCCGGTCCCATGTACATGAAGCTTACAGGAGCATCCTTCGAGGATGCTGTCGAAAGAACCGAAAGGGCAAGAAGGGTTTCCCTCGGAGAGCATATGTTCGCTCCTGTTCCCTGGGCCGGATACCGCGGTATGCCGGTAGGCGTGGATGTCAGAAAGGTCGTGGGATACAATGTTCTTCCCGTGAGCCATGGCGGTTCCGGACTCAAGACGGGCGGCCAGGCTGGAGCAGGAGCTGCAGAGCTGCCAATGGAGTGTTTCAAGAAGGCCCTCATCGGTATAGCTGAAGATATGCAGATTATAAGGAACTGAATATGGGAATCTTTGTCAGAATAGAAAAAAACAGATATGTGGACTCTCTTGAAACGCTGTTTATGATGGGAGTGCTCAATGACCAGAATGAAATCGAACTCGGCTTTGTGGGAATGGCTACCGGTTCATTCAAAAAGACTCTGAAAGAGTCGGGAATGCTTACGGATGAAATCATGAACCTCAGGGAATCTGATTTCGTCATCGTCGCCAGATGTCTCAGCCGCGAGGTATTCGAATCTGCGGTAACTGAAATCGAGAAGGAACTTCCTTCTGAATGCAGAAGCGACAAAAAAACCTATCATACTGCAAGGGACGCCTTTGGTGATAATCCCGACTGCAATCTGTGTTCGATTGCCGTTCCCGGTGAATATGCCCTCTCTGAGGTGACGAAGGCACTTGATCTTGGAATGCACTGCGTTGTCTTTTCCAACAATGTTCCTCTTGAGGATGAGAGAAAGATGAAGGAGAAGGCGAGGGAAAAGGGCCTGCTGTGCATGGGACCGGACTGCGGAGTTGCCAATATAAACGGGTCGGCACTTGTTCTCGCTTCCATAAACAACCGTGGTCCCTTCGGAATCTGCGGAGCATCTGGTACGGGAATCCAGCATGTTGCTGCAATCCTTCATGAATGCGGAAGTGGCGTAAGCCAGACAATCGGAACGGGCGGCAATGACCTCAAGGAAAGTGTGGGTGGAATAATGATGCTTATGGGAATCGATGCCCTCGACAGGGATCCCGAGACTGAATACATCATTCTCATTTCCCGTAAGCCGGCTCCATCTGTCCTCAATCCTGTTTTCAGTCGTATAGAGAAATGTACGAAACCCGTTGTAGTCTTCTTCATGGGATGCGACCGTGAAATGGTGGAGAGCCACGGCGGAATCTGGGCCGGTAACCTTGATGACTGTGCAGAAAAGGCCCTTGCCCTCATCGGGAAAGAATACAAACTGAGGAATTCTGAGGAGATTCATGAAATTGCACTTGAAGCTGTGAATGGAATGGCTCCCGGACAGAAATACGTGAGGGGAATGTATACAGGAGGAACATATCTTGATGAGGCCATGAGAACGATGGAGAAGGTGATAGGCCCGATTCATTCCAATGCTCCGTTGAGACCTGAACTGAAACTTGAGGTTTCAACTCAAAGCATCGAGAATACTGCCGTGGATTATGGAGAAGAGGAGTTTACCCAGGGGCGGCCTCATCCTGCAATTGATCCCAGCATCAGGAAACCTTTTATTCTCCGTGAGGCGGAGGACAAAAGCGTCGCCGTCATAATCCTGGACTTCATCCTGACACCCCCAGGCCATATGGATCCTGTGGGCTATGTCATCGATGATGTGAAGAAGGCAATGGCTGATGCGGAAAAAGACAGCCGTAAGATTGTTTTCGTCGCAACTGTTCTGGGTACTGACGCAGATTTTCAGAACAAGAGGGAACAGGAGAGGAAACTTTCAGATGCCGGTGTCATTGTGGCGAAGACGAACAATGAGGCATCTCTCATAGCATCGGAAATAATCAGAATTCTTAAGGAGCGTGCATGATGGACAGTACAAAAATTCTTGAGCTTTTCAGAAGTCAGCTGAAGATAATGAATGTTGGTCCCGCAATATTCTCTGAAGCACTGGAGAAACAGGGATTCAGTACAGTGCAGGTCGACTGGATACCTCCTGCGGGAGGAGACCGCGATATGCAGAAACTGCTTGAGATAATGGGAGGGCTTGACTGATGACTGTCTTAGTCTGCAATGCCGGCTCGACTTCCCTCAAGTTCAAGGTATATGAAATGCCTGAGGAAAAGGTTCTTGCAACCGGCCGCGTCGAGAGGGTCGGTTCATCTGACGATGCTCTTTTCGAATTCAGGAACATGACGACACAGTGGTCGCTGGAGCGCAGTAAACAGAATATTCCGGATTACAGAAGCGGAATCGAGATGTTCCTGACCTATCTTACCGACAGTGATAATGGAGTTATAAAGTCGGTTGAGACAATCGGTGCCGTCGGCTACAAGACTGTACTTGCGAAGGGTTTCTACGGTGTACATGAGCTTTCAGAGAACGTCCTCGGCGGAATGAGGGCCTGGCTCAGCCTCGCTCCCGTCCATAACAGGGCTTATCTTGAATGCATTGCTGCAATGAAAAAAGTTCTTCCGTCGGCCGTGATGGTCGGGGCATTCGAAACCGCATTTCATACAACGATTCCTCAGGAAAGGAAAATGTACGGGATACCGTACGAATGGTATGAAAAGTACGGCGTGCAGCGTCTTGGATTTCACGGCGCTTCTCACAGCTATATTGCCTCCGTACTTGACGGGGAGAGAAGGGAATACAGGGCTATTTCCTGCCATCTGGGAGGCAGCGGCTCGATATGTGCCATCCGTAGCGGCAGGAGCGTCGACACTTCCTTTGGAATGTCACTGGAAACCGGACTCATTCATGCCAATCGTGTCGGTGATATGGATCCGACTCTTGTCTATTATCTGGAAGATCAGGGACTGGACCGGGAGGAAGTGCACAATAACCTCGTTACGAATGGCGGTCTCAGAGGTATTTCCGGTGTCAGTGGAGATATGCGTTATGTCGAGGAGGCGGCAGAGAAGGGAAACGTCAGGGCTCAGCTTGCAGTCGATGTCTATGTAAACAGTATCGTTCACTCAATCGGGGCTTTCTATCCGGACCTGGGCGGACTGGATTACCTTGTCTTCACTGCGGGAATAGGAGAACATTCACCTCTTGTCAGGAAGAAGGTATGTTCCTTCCTTTCTTCCTTCGGTGTGTTGCTTGATGATGAGAAAAACCTCTCCGGAAGCCGTGTAATCTCTGCTGAGAATAGTGCCGTTACCGTTATGGTGATTCCGACTGACGAGGAAATAATCGTCTGCCGGAGAACCTATGAGTTCATCAGAGGAGGAAGAAATGCCTGAAATCGGAAAAGCTCTCGTGACGGTCAAGCTGAAAGAGGAGAACATGAAGAAGCTCTTCGCAGCTCTTGAAGGAACTGAGATAGTCCGGTGCGAGCCGCGGGATACGGAGACGATGAAGAAGATATGCCGCGACGTCGATGTCGCGATACTGAATTCGGACTGTCCCATTCCGATTTCATGCTTTGAAAAGCTTCGGTGGATGCACTGTTCCCATGCCGGAGTTGACAAGACAATCTGCCCGGAGTTCTTCGAGAGAAACATTATACTTACGACGGCAAAGGGAAGAAGCGCAAAGGCTCTTGCCGAACATTCTTTTGCCTTCATGCTTGCCCTGACATACAATTTTCCGGAAGCCTTCCGGCGCCAGGAAAGAAAAATATGGAGTCAGGAAGACATGTATCCCCTGAAAACCGGACTTTACGGAAAGACACTCGGTATTGTAGGACTGGGTAATACAGGGCTTGAGACAGCAAGAATCGCGAAGACTTTCGATATGAAGACCCTCGGTTTCAGACGGGGCACCGGGAAACCGGAGAACATCGACGAAGTCTATTCATCCGAACGTGGTGATGACCTGAGAGAGATGCTTCGGCGCTGTGACTATGTCGTTCTTTGCATAGAACTCAACGACGAAACATACCATCTGATTGGAGAGAACGAACTGAGGGCGATGAAGAAGACCGCAGTTCTGGTCAATATGGGAAGAGGGGCCCTGATTGATGAAAGCATGCTTTTGCTTGCTCTTGAAGACGGCTGGATTTATGGCGCTGGTCTTGACACCTTCGAGACAGAACCTCTTCCTCAGAAAAGCCGTTTTTGGAAACTCGGAAACGTAATAATTACGCCGCATATTACCCCGGCACAGCCTGACAAGGACGAGAAGATGCTTGAGTTTATACTGAAGAATATAGAGGCCTACAGAAATTCGGGAAATTTCGTCAACCGTATCGGG
>CAVILL010000089.1:0-8014 GCA_963643635.1 Sphaerochaetaceae bacterium
TGGAATTCGAAATTGCAGAGGTCGAGTCCTTCCTCGAGAGCCTTGTCTCTGGTGTCGATCGCGTCGACCTCGTGATACAGCTTCCTCTCGGAGAAGACAGCTACAAATAGATTCTTCCTCATACTCCATGCCTCCTTCTCCTTCTATGCCTTTCCCGTGCTCTGTCGTCCTTTTCTTTCCGTTCAAGAAAATTCCGGATAACCACGTGTTCGGCAATTTCCCAGATATTCATCCCATTCCCAAAATTCATTTCACTCCATGCCTCCTCGCAATTTCCTTTACATCATCTAGACTGCGACAGAGGTGATATTCAATCCCCCATTCCGCACACTTCTTCTCAAACGCTTTCTGGTAATCGCTCTGCTTGCCCGTTGCCGTCTTGAATTCAATGTAGACAATTTCCGGCTTGCCCCTCTCGCCGAACCATACAAGAAAGTCTGCGACTCCCGGAGTCAGCCCCGCAGAGATAAGTATCTGCTGGGAGATAACGCTCCTCCCGTCTGCCTCGTTCGGAATGCTGTGGCAAAAGACTCCTTTGCTTCTCAACCATCTGAAACACTCCGCTTGAATTTTCAGTTCATCGTAACGTCCCATCGTTTCACTCCTCCAATTTTGCCGTGACGAAAATAACCCCGACTTCTGCACTGTAACGCCCGGGGTTATATTATTATTATAATATAAACACCCACGGGGCCGTTACACCGTTACAGTGCTCTGTCTGTCCATTTTTTTTGCACTGTAACGGACTGTAACGTTACACTACCGTTACACCGTTACACTTGGCTTTTACAAGCCAGAAACCCTTCTCTCCTTTCTTAAGTTTTTCTCCCAGGAGAGACCCTATACTCTTGTCCGGCTGAAGCAGAGTTCTTGCGCTTTCTGCCGTAATTTCCTTGCCTTCACTTGCTCTTTTCCAGTTGATAGCAAATTCTTCCATGTCGCATTTTGGAACGCGCCAGAAGCCGTTCTGCACGTCGTACTCCTTCTTCCTTCCATACTCGCAGACGAAAAGTGAATAGATATCAAAACACGGTGCGAGCTTGACGGGCTGCACAACGTTGTCCTGTGCGACAGCGACAGCAGAGTTGATTTCTTCTCCGTCCTCGTTCTTCCAACCGACATTGATCTGATGCAGTCTGAATCCCATTGCCTTCTGAAGCTCGAAGTCTTTCTGCTTGGTCTGCTGTACCGTAAAAGTGTCTCCATCGCCCTTTTCAACAAGGAACTCGAAGTCCATTGCCGCCTTCATTGCGGAGGAACCACGACTTCTTTTCTGAGCGTCCTGTCCTACTCCGACATGGTGCGAAAGAAGGATGGTAGCACCGAACATCCTATTCATTTTCTTGATGTTTTCGAGGAACGCATGAACTGCATCAGCGGCGTTCTCGTCACCCCCGTTGAACTGGTTGTATGTATCGATTACAACGAGGTCGATACTGCCCCATTCCGAGCGGCATTTTTCCATATCATCCAGAACGTACTGAAGGTCTCCGGACTTGGAGAGATCAACGCTGTTTTCCGTGATGTTGATATTGCCGATATCTTCCACGCCGTAGAAAATCATCCATGCTCTGACTCTTTTCGGGATACCCTCGAAACCTTCGCCACAGAGGTAATACACGTTGCACTTCTTGCACTTCTTACCATGCCAGGAGAGGCGGCCCGAGGAAAGCGTGAGCATCTGGTCCACAAGGAGAAAAGTCTTTCCGCTTCCGGAAGCGCCGAAGCACATTCCTATCTGCCCCGCGCAGAACCAGTCTTTAATCAAGTAAGGAGAAAAAGTCGGTTGCTTAACCTTCGATATAAGCGGTACGGAGTACGGTTTTTTTTCGTCCGGGAGAAGGAGTTCTCTCAGCTTTTCTACGCCATACTTCTGAGCGTAATCATTCGCATCAAGCCCGACCTCCGGAGGGAGAATATAATCACATCCCGTGCATTTCTTTGCCGCCTCTTCCCCGACCTTGCTCTCGTCGTTATCGGCAACCACAATGGAGCCGGGATAATCTTTTGCGACCTTCGGAAGATTTCCCGCGTTCATGCAGCAGATTACAGTTGCCCCGGTAGCCGCATGAATTGAAAGTCCGGTTGCAACTCCTTCGCAGAGGAACACTCTCTCATTACCTGGGATAGCGTATCTTACACCGGAGGTAGATACGCCTCCGAGAAAACGTTTACTGCCGTCCGGATAGATTCTCTGTATCGTCCAGAGATTCCCGTCTTTATCTGAGAGCGGGATAATGAGTTCTCCCTCTGTTCCGAGTTTTATATCCGGAATGGCTTTAACGCCTTTCTTTGCCAGGTAAGGATGCACATCCGAGGCAGAAGGAAGAGAGGAGACCTCCTCTCTCATTTCCTTCTGGATAACTCTCTGCATCTCTTCCTGTTCGCGTTTTCTCTGCTCCTGCAGCGCGTCGAATCTGCGTGAGTCTTCGTCCGTCCATCCGGTCTTTCGGGAGTGATACTTAATCCCCTTGTCGCCTTTTGTCCAGTCTCCGAAAACGCCGTACTGCGCTCCCGTCCGGCCGTTCTCATATATAACATACCAACAGCAGTTTTTGCGTCCGAATCTGTGGATATGCCCATCCGGCTCCGGAGGTATCGGATAGACAACTCCGATTGCATTGAAAACCGCCTCAGAGAAAGGGACTTCAATGACTGATTCTTCTTTTGCGAGCTTGCTATAAATTATAGGTATTGAGAATTTCAAGCTGTTTCCTCCTTATTTCTTCATCTTCCTTTTTGCTCCTCGAATGTATCACAAGAAGTTCTCTCGCTCTTTCTTCTGTAACTATGTCGTCTACTTTGTAAAACGGCCCTTCTTTATGGCAGTAGATAACATACGGAGGTCCTTCTTCTTCCATGTCTTCAATCATCCCAAGCCAGTTGTAAGTGCCATCTTTATATCTATAGAAGTCAATATCTATACCGAACTTGGAACAATAACTGAACAGACGGTCTTGACTTTTTAGTGTTGCCCAGTGCGCTCTGTCGTCTATGGTAAACCATTCACGTATCGGAGTTTCCCGGTCAAAGCAGTAATAAGAGCATTGCCAGTTCTTGTAATGCGGCTCGTTCTTGCCTTCTCCCCGGACCCAGTTCCAGCTCGCTACACGGAGTTTTATTCTGCCGCCTTCGTCCCCGTTCGCATCACCCTGGAAGAGAGCAGCGGCTTCCCATTTCCGTTCTTGGACAGGCCATTCGTACAGACAATTCGGGCAGATTTTTGTTTGTACTGGCACAGCCTCCAAACAGTTCGGGCAGGTCTTTATCCTCGGAATACCTTCTTCCCCTTTTGCGTGCGCATTGACATGGGGGTTGCCGATCGGCCCGTGTCTATCCACGTTCCCCCCAAAGTCGAGAAGAAGACAGTTCTGCTTTCCGGTCTCCGGCGAGATACGGATTCCACGGCCCACCATCTGCAGATAAAGGCCTGTTGATGCTGTCGGCCTCATAAGCGCAATACAGTCGGTAGGGGGATAGTCGAATCCAGTCGTACATACTCCGACATTAACGAGGCAGCGTGCCTTTCCAGATGTATATTTCCGGAATGCTCTCTCCCTCTCTTCCTTGTTCATTGTTCCGTCAACATAGGACGCAGGGCACCCGAGCACATTGAAATAACCGGCCACTTTCTGAGCATGGTCGAGGGATACGCAGAACACGATGCAATGCTGTCGATTCTCTCTCTGAAGCCATGCGTAGATTTCCTTTGTGATGGCCTCATTCTGACCTTCCGTGTTGACCCTCTCATTGAGTTCCGTCTGGTTGAATTCTCCGGCGACCGTCTTCACGCCCCGCACATCGAGCTGATTCATCGTTGCCTTTGTGGTAAGCCGGGAGAGATATCCCATCTGCTGAAGCTCGAGAACGCCCACGGTCTCAATAAGAGCATTGAAGAGACTTCCTTTTTCGACGAGCTGTCCCTGCTGCATACGGAATGGTGTTGCCGTAAAGCCGATAACGACATAAGCCTTCTGGGTCTCGAGGAACTTCCGGTAAGAGCCCTCTCCTGCCTTATTGTTGATAAGGTGGCATTCGTCAACGAGGATGAAGTTATACTGTCTCTCTTCAGCTCTGACGAGGCTCTGAATGGATGCAAAAGTAATCTTATGGTTAAGGTCCTTCTTTCCCAACGATGCAGAATAGATTCCGATATCGAGCTCCGGTGCGACCTGCAGGAGCTTGTCTATATCCTGTTCAATCAACTCCTTCTGATGAGTAAGCATAAGGAACTGACAGTCTGGGAAGAGCTGACATGCCTCCTTGAGAAAGGTTGCGATTATCCAGGACTTGCCCGACCCCGTGGGTGCTACGACACACGGATTCTTGCTGTAGTTCGTTTTCTCCATGTAGCGGAAAATACCATTGACTGCCTTTCTCTGGTAATCTCTCAAAGGCATATATCACCTCCGAAAGTGCGGGGCTTCGGCTTACGAAACTCCGTAGAGGGGATTCCCCCGAAACCGTTGAGAAGAATCTCTCCGTCTTTCTCGTAAGCGGCGGCATCTTCCGTTGAACACTCGGGGACGAACTTCCACGGAACGAGATCCGGACGGAAGGAATGGAACTTGCATCCGCTCTTCTGCATTTCCCAGGTAAGCGCACCGATTCCCCATCCGTACTTTTTATCCAGAGCGCAACTCCATGTTCCGTCTTCTTCAGCTGTGGAATGTATGCACGTGCGGCAGTTGATATTCTCGACTTCGTGTGTAAAATGACAGAAGTAAGACTTGTTGCAGTATTTACAGCTCTCGAAGTTCGGATTGTCACTCAGTCCTTCGGGCATATACTCAGCAAGCCTTATTCTTTCAGCCTTCGCGAGATAAACATTAAGTGTTGCCTCGTCGAAGTCTACTCTTTCCGCATATATTTCACTGTTGTCCTTGCAATAGGAAGTGTAAAGCGCTCTTTCTACCTTCTGGTTGAGGAACATGGACGCGGCTCTCATTTCACATTGCATCTGGATGTAATGCTGTGGTTTTGCGTTTTTGACGCCTTTCTTCTGCAGCTCTTCATAATTTCTCTTGTTGGAGCTCTTGCTCTCCCAGACATGGATTTTCTTCTCTGCCGTTGGCACTCCGGAGAAGATTATCCCGTCGGGCTTGCATACGAAGTGAGGAGCAATCATGACCTTGATCTGCTCTTCTCCCGTGTGCTGTAAATCCATGCCGAGCTCTTTCAGAAGAATGACCATCTCATCTTCGAGGATTCCCCCCAGGTGCAGGAGCCGGACCATCTTCGGCTCTTTATAGTCATTGATGCACCAGTGAAAATCCAACCATGTAGCCCTGTCGCACGCATCGGAAATCGAGGATGCCCCCATATTGGAGGAGGGGGCATTCTCTTTTCTCGGTATTGCGTTGTCGAGGCTTACAGTCTTAAATGTCTGTATAGGACTCGAGAACTTCATACTACTGTCTCCTGTTGAGGAACGGATTCGACGGAGCTTTGCCTTCTGCGTATGACTTGTTAGCATCTGCGGAGGGAGCAACTGCTGCGGAGTTGATAACAGTGCCGACAGCCGGAACGGAAGACGGAGCCTTGACTCTCTTGATTTCGTTGGAGTTTTCTCCGTTGCTGTTCTTAACAACGTCGACGACAAGCACAACATCAGCGCCGAGGAACTCATCAGAATCCTCCGGACTGGTGTTCTTGAGATGGCAGGCATCAATAACCTGTCTCATCTTAATCTCGTTGACCTTCTGAGCACCTTCTGCCATGTCATTGAAAGAGCGCATAATGCGGTAAGAGAGGAGCCTCCCTCTTGCTCTCTCGTCGGTAATCTTGAACGTGAAAACGATCATGTTGTTTCTCCCGTTCTTTGTCCAAACTTCTTCGCACTTGTCGACCTGCGCCGGGTACTCCCCAGCCTTGATAATTTCGAACTCGTCCTTTGCGAGTGCGTCATAGTTAATAGGTGTGCTGAATCTCATTTCTTTATCTCCTTTATTTCCAGAGCGCTCTTCGCTCTTTTGATTGTGGTTGCTTCATAGACGATGTTCTTGCCGTCTGCGGTCATTTTCTCGAGCAAACCCTTCGTCGGGTAGTCGAGCTTGACGTTGAACACGTCGAGCGGGTTAAGGCCTTTCTCTGTGCAGAGCGCGAGAGCCTTGTCCTTCTGGACGCTCCTCGTCAGCTTGTACTCGACGGTAATCTGTACAGAGCCAGAGAGGATTCTTTTCTTCCCCTCGTAGTCGGTCTCCTTGTTGACTCCGGTGTACTCTTCAATGTCGTGGAGAAGCGCGGTCATTCTGCCGTCAGCTTCGTCTTTGATTCTCTTTGCTTCCGCATACTCTGCGGCAAGCTGTTCGAGCTTTTCGTCTTTCAGCTCGATAGTGTCGATTTCAGTCTTTGACATTAGTTGTCCTCCTTCTGATTTTTTCGATGATTAATCCCAAGTCTGCTGTCTCATAAGCCTCGAGGATTCCGCTCCTGTCTTTACAGTTCCAGTTCCCGTCATTGATGGTCTGGATATATCTCTGCAGATTTCCGTCGGCATCCTTTGCAGTTCTGATTGCAAGCACCTCGTCGAAGAGATACGGCATCTTTGCAGCGAACTTGTCCGAGGGCGTATAAGGGGAATACGTTGTTCTCCCCGTGTCCGCATCGGCAATTCTTCCGGCCTTGAATATCATGACGATATCCTTGCCATCGATATTCATGAATCCGCGGATTGCATCCATAACCGCGTCCATCATGTCGCTATACGCCTTTCTCGGGTCCTTGTTGGTTTTCTTGTAATCAGCCAGGACAACTTCCGCAACCTCGGAAACCGAGTCGATAACGAGCGTTTTCCATGCTCCGATATTTTCCTCTGCCGTTATCCAGGAGAACGCGTCGCAGAGGTCAGCATAAGACTTGACCTCAATGAACGGCACATCCACACCGAGCATCTGGAGCGTGAGAAGCCCCTTCTCGGCCGATATGATTATCGGGTTTTCCAGACTTGCAATCTGGTACGTTTTTCCCGCACCGGATTCTCCGAATAACGCAATCTTCAATCCGGAGAGCGTTATCATTCCTGTTCTTTTTGGATTAATAGCCATGTCATACCTCCTTGTCTACAATCCCAACTGTGCTTTTCTCAACGCATCCACATCGGCTGCAAGCACGAAAGTCTTACGATCCGAGATTCTTCTCGACCGGAGAACACCTTCCGTTGCTTTTGCTCTGACTGTGGGAACGCTGACGTTGAGAACCCTTGCCGCCTCTCTAAGTGTTATCCACTCGGGGAGAGGGTGGCTCTGCCTGTGAAGAGCGAGAACCATACCGGAGACAAGTCTCTTCTCTGCGGGTTCAAGTTCTTCATAAGCTGCCTTCAGTTCTTCATAATCCATCCGTTTCCCTCCTTTGCGTTTTCTATCTTGTTGCTTTTTTTTCGCTTTTGCAAGCGTTTTTTTCGCTTTTTAAGGAAAATTAAAGAAAAAAAGCTAGTTAAAGAAGTTTTACTATTGCTTTTTATAGCGTTTTAATATAACTTTGAGGCAAGGAGAAATGAGGATGCCTAGAATCAAAGATATGTTGCCCCTTGACGCCGGAAGAAGGCTTGTTGAAGCCAGGTGCGCTCTCGGCCTCACTACAAAAGAGATGGCAGATAAGCTCGGTCTCAAGTCTTACCAGTATGGAGCTTATGAAAGAGAGGAGAGAGCTATCAACGGAAAAGTCCTCGCCAACCTCAGAGACACCAGTATTAACATAGATTACATCCGCACCGGAGAAGGGGAGTTAAGAAAAGCCCCGCTCTTTGCTGAACTTCAGACCGAGATAGGGGAGCTCTCCGACGACGAGAGAAGGATGGTGATGGCATTTATAAAGGCCCTCAGAACCCGCTGAGAAGTGTCTAGCGGAAAGTCGGAAAGTGTCTAGTTTATGTCTAGGCACTTTTTTTATTAAGAAAATTAGAAAAAACACTTTCCTTATTTTCTTTATTTTCCTATATTTAACGAAAATAAGGAAAAAGAACTACCCCTTCGTCCGAGCTTGACGTGGTGGAAGTCAGAGGTTCAAACCCTCT
>CAVILL010000090.1:0-4030 GCA_963643635.1 Sphaerochaetaceae bacterium
TATGATTGACTCATCCATAGAGAGTACGTGAGGGACAAGCCCTGTGACCGTACAGCAACCTGTAGAGATAAGGTGCTAAAGCTTGAACGATGGGTTGTTTTTTATTGCCCGTCCGATGGGTGAAAGGCTTCTCTCTATGGTAAGGAGAAGCAGAAATGAAAAGTTATTTCACATCAGAATCAGTAACGCCGGGACATCCCGACAAGGTCGCGGACCAGATTTCAGACGCAGTGCTCGACGCAATGCTGAAAGAGGATCCCTGCTCGCGTTCGGCTGCGGAGACTACAGTCGAGAAGGGACTCTGCCGCGTCTTCGGAGAAGTCACGACGAAGGCTGAGATCGACTACGAGAAGGTGATCAGGGACAAGATTGCCGAAATCGGCTACACAGACGACAGTCTCGGGTTCTCCGACAGAAGCCGTATCGAAGTCGCACTCCACACCCAGTCGCCGGATATCGCAATGGGAGTCGACAGGGACGGTGCGGGAGACCAGGGAATGATGTTCGGCTATGCAGCGGGTGAAACAAAGGAGCTGATGCCGCTTGCACTCACGCTCTCACGCTCTCTTGCCGTAGCCCTCACCGACTATCGCAGAAGCGGAAACGGCAGCTATCTGAGACCCGACGGAAAGAGCCAGGTCACAGTGCTCTATGAAAACGGCAGGGCAAAGTGCATCGACACTGTCGTACTCTCTGCACAGCACAGCGAGGAGATATCGACAGAGGATCTGAGAAACGATCTCAGGAAGAACGTAATTCTGAAAACTCTTCCGGAGAATCTCATCACCCCGGATACGAAGTATTACATCAACCCCACGGGACGCTTCGTTCTCGGAGGCCCCGCAGCCGACACCGGCCTCACGGGACGCAAGATAATCGCGGACACCTACGGCGGCTATGCCCACCACGGCGGCGGTGCATTTTCGGGCAAGGACGGAACGAAGGTCGACCGCTCGGCATCCTACAAGGCACGTCAGATAGCAAAGACCCTCGTTGCCTCCGGCCTCTTCACCGAAGCCGAAATCCAGCTTTCATACGCCATCGGTGTTGCCGAACCCGTATCGATACATATAGAAACAAAGGGCAGGAGCGTCGACGAGGAGAAGCTCGTATCATTCATCCGCGACAACTTCGCCCTCACTCCGAAGGGAATAATCGACTCCCTCTCGCTCCGTACCCCGATATTCGCCGACACGGCCCGCTTCGGTCACTTCGGCTTCCCGTCATTCCCGTGGGAGAAGGTTGACGAAAACATCGTCGAAGAACTGAAGAGAAAATTCTGAAAAAAAGTGAAAATTCTCCGGCACTAGGTCACGAATTGTCCTAGTGCCCCCTTTATACTGTTCCCGTAAATAAGGAGAAACAAGGATGACTTATTCGGAAACAAGAGAAATGTACACATTCTTCTACGCGGAAAACGAACAGAAAAGGGAGGCAAGAATCACAAAAATGTTAAACGCACTCAAACTCCTCGTCTGCTGGCTCATACCCTGGTCGGTGGTATCACTGAGCATAGCCGCAGTCTACTCGCTCTACAATGCAAAGGGGCTCCTGCTCTCTTTCGTTATACTCCTCCTGTCCTTCCTTTTCGTACTCAGTTCGCTGAAGAAGGAAAGAGCATACTCGGCCGCAGCAGTTATCTTTTCCTACCTTATTGCAGCTGCATCGGCTCTGACTGTCCTCATGTAGGCGGGAGACGGCAGTATATTCATTTCTCCACTTGCCGGGGTCACTCCCGGCTTTCTGGCAATTAAAAAAGCTGCAGAAATAACCATGCTCCCACAAAGAACTTATTATGAAAGTGATTCTTCAAAGGAGAATACCATAAAATACGAATATGCCGTTAACAGACTGACCGAGTATCTCAGAGTCGACGAGGACAGAGGACTCCTGTCAATTGACAGCATAAAGGAAAAGATCGCCCCCGTCCTGAGGGACAGACAGGTAGGCTTCTGCATTCTCTTCGGCAGCTATGCAAAAGGTAAGGCTACAGAAAAAAGCGATGTAGATCTCGTTGTCTCCACAGATATCACAGGACTGGATTTCTTTGAACTTGTCGAAGAACTCAGGGAGAGTCTGAAAAAAAGGTCGACTTACTCAGAGTCAGTGATTTAGTCGAAAATACAGAGCTGTTGACTGACGTACTGAAAGAGGGAGTCAGAATTTATGGATAAGCCTAAAGACGATGCTTATTATCTTAACAGGATATTGACAGATATCGACTTTATACTCGCTCACACAGTGGTTGCAGATGACTGAACTGGAGGAGGATGAGATTCTTCTTGACTCCGTCATGTTCAGGTTTATCCAGATTTCTGAAAATTCCCGGATGCTCAGTGAAGATTATCTCGACAAGACAAAGGAACTTCCCTGGAAAAAGCTGAAAGCAATGAGAAATCGAATAGTTCATGCATACAGCATTGTACGTCTGGATATAGTCTACAACACAATCAAGAAGGATCTTCCTATCTTCAGAACCCAAACCACAAAAAGCATGCGACAGTAGCCAGAATTATATATTTAAAAGAGATATACACATTATGCTTAGTAAAGCTCCATCCTCAATCAGGATTTTTATGCAAGCCGCCAGAAACCGTCTTTCTTCGAACCTTCGCGTACAATCAGGCCTTTGGCGACAAGAGCGGCAATCGCCCTCTGTATAGTTGCAGACGACTTACTGAGTTCTTCAGATGCATCACATATACGCTCCAGTTTTACTTTTTCCTTTATATGCTTAAAGACAAGCTTCTCGGTATCGGTGAGATTTTCCTCCTTTTTTCCTGTATCTCCATCAGATTCATTCTTCCGCAGATTTCTGAGTAGAGATGTCTCCCCCCTTTTGAAGATGAAGGCAACTCCAAGCCCTTCCGTTCTGTATGTCCATTCAACCCTTTCCCTGCTGCATACACTGTATATACGTCTGAATCCGGTTCCGAAAGCCTCGATTGTCTTGTTGCGGTAAAGTGTCATGGCGATGAGAGGATTACGAAGCTTCGAACCTATACGGCCTTCAGCAAAAGCCTCAGGACTTTCGTTGAATGCAATCATTCCGGGATTATAGATTCTTACATAACTCGGAGAAATTGTAATTTCATTGTATTCCCCGTCGACAACCCGCATATGTACGAAACTGTTGATGACCGTCTCTCTCAGCGCAGCTATGGGAATCTCCGGCTTCTCCACTCTTTGGAGCCCATCGATGACGGCATTGATGTTGATTGCCGATAATATATAGTTCAGGCTCTGGTTGATACATTCGAAAATGTTTCCGCAGAACTGCCTGTTATCGATGAAGGAGAGCATTTCATCCGTCGTATACCTCGCCATTTTGACAAGAAGCGGTCTTTTTTTGGAAAAGAGATAAAAACCGGCATTATTAAGTTTTCCGTCCTTCATCAATCCGAGTTTTGTCATAGTCATAACCACAGACTCATAGCGGTAATCCAGTCTGTTGACCTCATTGGCTTCATCTACATATCTGATAAGCAGTTCTTCATCTACGTCCTCCTCCCCGTAAGGAGTGAGCTTCTCCTCCCAGTCGGAGTATGTGAAATGCCTGTTCTGAAAATAATGCTGCAGCTCGAGCGGAGTCATCTGATTATCCTGGTCATCAGATCGTCTGTAGTATCTCCCGTATGCACAGTAAGGACTGTCCTCTCCGATTACTTCCACAGCTATGACTGACTTTCCATCCTTATCCAGGACATCCACCTTCGGACTCACGGAGGGCACAATATTGTGCCTGATTTCCTCAACTATACGTGTCGTCGTATAATTTCCGACTTCCTGGCCGCAGACGGTGCCGTCGTTCCTGACACCGAAATACACAATTCCGTGTCCGCTCTTGTTAAGCATGGAAGACAATGAAATCACTGCCTCCTTCAGTTCACTCGTTGACTTCTTGAATTCAATGTTCTCGCTTTCTCTCTGAATCATGACACTATTGTAGGCTTTAAAATATCATCAGGCAAGCTGAAATATCATTTAAAATAGCATAATTATCTTTAAAATATCATTTAAAATATCATTT
>CAVILL010000090.1:4171-7978 GCA_963643635.1 Sphaerochaetaceae bacterium
TTTATACACTTTATGCTTTCTTCCGTCCCCCTTTTCCTTTTCCTCTTTAAGTTATATCCTCTCAATATGAACAACCTGATTGAAAGATATAAGTCATTCCTCGACAACGGAAAGACTGAAAGAGAATGCGTCAAGGAGGCCGTAGCCCTCGCTGAAGAGAAAGGCTACAGGGACCTCTCTACTGTCTCCTCACTCAAGGCCGGAGACAAGGTATATGTCACGAACTACGGCAAGGCTGTGGCATTCTACCACATAGGTAAGGGTGACATAGCTGAGGGTATGAACATCCTCGGGGCCCACATCGACTCGCCGCGTCTCGACATCAAGATGAATCCGCTCTACGAATCAGACGGAATAGTCTATCTCGACACGCACTACTACGGCGGAATCAAGAAGTACCAGTGGGTGACGCTTCCCCTGGCCGTTCACGGTGTCGTATGCAAGACAGACGGAAAGGTCATCGATGTGAAGATCGGCGAAGATGACGACGACTTCACCTTCTGCATTTCAGATATCCTCCCCCACATGGCTCAGGAGCAGATGAAGAAGACCGCATCCGAATTCATCCCCGGAGAGGACCTCGACCTCGTAGTCGGACTCGGTGGAAAGAAGAGCGGGGACGAAGAGAAGAAGGATGAAAAGGATGCAGCAAAGAAGGCTGTCCTTGCAATCCTCGGGGAAAAATACGGAATAGAGGAGAAGGACTTCCTCTCTGCGGAGCTCGAAGTGGTACCGGCCGGAAAGGCGAAGTACCTCGGACTCGACAGGAGCATGGTCCTCGCATACGGACAGGATGACAGAATCTGCTCGTTCACATCACTCGATGCGCTCCTCGAAGGCGGAACGGAGAACAGGACAAGCGTATGTCTCCTCGTCGACAAGGAGGAGATCGGCTCGACGGGAGCAACGGGAATGGACTCGAGATTCTTCGAGAATGCGACTGCAGAGGTACTCGACAGGATGGGTGTCTACTCCTCCCTCACTCTCAAGAGAGCGATGAAGAACTCGATGATGCTCTCCTCCGACGTCAACTCGGCTTACGATCCGCTCAACTCCTCACTCTACGACAAAAAGAACTCCTCGTTTCTCGCAGGCGGTGTCGTCTTCAACAAGTACACGGGTTCCCGCGGAAAGAGCGGCGCAAGCGACGCAAACCCCGAGTTCATCGCAAAACTCAGGGCAGCCCTGGAAAAGAACAATATATCCTATCAGATGGCGGAGATGGCGAAGGTCGATGTCGGCGGAGGCGGAACAATTGCGAAGTTCTCGGCATATTACGGAATGCAGGTGATCGACGCGGGGGTCGCAATCCTCTCCATGCACGCTCCCTGGGAAATCGCATCTGTCAGCGACATCGAAAGCGCAAAGAACACGTACAAGGCGTTCCTGAAGATCAACTGACTGTAACACAATATGCTTAACTGTTTACTCTGTATTCAGTTAAGCATAATTTAACGCTCCTGTCCGGCATTCGGACGGATACATTCGGAATGAAGGCCGCGGAGAACCGCGGCCTTTTCAATACACAATATGTTTATTTACTTATCAATTATAGAATAAGATATCACTGTAGGTCGGGAACGGCCAGTATTCCCTGCCGACTGTGAGCTCCAGTGAGTCGCATATTCTCCTCACCTCCTCCATTCTCGGAAGAACGTCGGTTCTGTAGTAATGGGACTGGAGGGACCCCGAGAGACTCTGGGCTTCCTTTATCGTTATGTCGAGAATCCGACACTCCGAGTAGAGGTCGTTCGAGAGGGAGTTCACCTTCTCGAGAATCTCCTCCTGGGAGTGAGTGTTGACAGAGGAGGATACACTTCTGAGCTTTGCGATGTTGTCGGCAACTGAAGAAGCATACCTGAGGCATGCGGGATAGATTTCCCTGAGCGCAATGTCGTATGTCGTCAGAGCCTCGATGTTGACTGTCTTCGAGTATTCCTCGTGGTGTATTTCGCTGCGGCTCCTGACTTCCTTGGGGGTGTAGATTCCGAATTCACCGAAGAGGCGGATGTTCTTCTCGGCAGTATACTGGTCAAAGGCATCGGGAGCACTCTCGAGATTCATGAGTTCTCTCTTCTCAGCCTCCTCCAGCCACTCGGGAGAGTATGCGTTGCCGTTGAAGACGATTCTCTTATGCTCCGAATAGACTCTTCCCACAAGCTTCGTCACCGCTGCGTTGAGATCCTCCGCATCCTTCAGCTCCTCGTAGAAGGACCTGAGTGATGAGGCAACGGAAGTGTTGAGAACGACAGTCGGACCGGAGACGGAGAATGAGGATCCCGGCATACGGAACTCGAACTTGTTTCCGGTGAACGCCATCGGACTTGTACGGTTGCGGTCCGTCGAATCCCTGGGAATCTCCGGCAGTACGTGAACGCCCAGCTTCATCTTTCTTTTCTTCTTCTCCTCGATTCTTCTCCCGTTCCCGATGCTTTCGAGAATCGAGACAAGCTCGTCACCGAGGAACATGGAGACGATTGCGGGAGGGGCCTCGCTTGCGCCGAGTCTGTGGTCGTTGCCCGCCGATGCAATGGATATCCTCAACAGGTCCTGGTACTCGTCCACCGCCTTGATCACGGCAACGAGGAAGAGAAGGAACTGCGCATTCTCCGAGGGGCTCTCACCCGGCTCGAGGAGATTCACCCCCGTGTCTGTCGAGAGAGACCAGTTTATGTGCTTGCCCGAACCGTTGAGTCCGCTGAAGGGTTTTTCATGGAGAAGGCACGCGAAATGGTGCTTCTCGGCTATCTTCTTCATGAGCTCCATGGTTATCTGGTTATGGTCGACTGCTACGTTTGCGACAGTGAAGACGGGAGCGAGCTCGTGCTGGCACGGCGCCACCTCGTTGTGGCTGGTCTTCGCATTTATTCCGAGCTTCCAGAGCTCCCTGTCGAGGTCCGCCATGTAGTCGGCAACGCGGGTGCGGAGTGCACCGAAGTAGTGATCATCCTTCTCCTGTCCCTTGGGGCTGCGTGCACCGAAGAGAGTTCGGCCGGTAAGGATTATGTCCTTCCTCTTTCTGTAGTCGTTCTCGTCGATGAGGAAGTATTCCTGCTCGGGGCCCACCGTTGCGTTGACTCTCTTGACGTCCGTTCTTCCGAAGAGGGAGAGAATCCTGAGGGCATATTCATTTACAGCTTCCATACTCCTCAGAAGCGGTGTCTTCTTATCCAGAACCTCGCCCGAGTACGAGCAGTAGGCTGTGGGAATACAGAGCGTGTCGCCCTTTATGAAGGCGTATGATGTCGGGTCCCAGGCAGTGTAGCCCCTGGCCTCAAATGTGGCTCTGAGGCCGCCCGAGGGGAAAGAGGAGGCATCGGGCTCTCCCTTGATGAGCTCCCTGCCCGAGAACTCGAGTATGACTCTTCCGCCGTCCACGGGAGATATGAATGCATCGTGCTTCTCCGCCGTCATTCCCGTGAGGGGCTGGAACCAGTGGGTGTAGTGGGTCGCCCCTTTCTCGACAGCCCAGTTCTTCATTGCGTTGGCCACGCTGTTGGCAACGTTGAGGTCCAGGTCCTTGCCTTCCGCTATCGTCTTCTTGAGGGCGCGGTAGACATCCTTGGGAAGTCTCTCGAGCATCACCTCGTCGTTGAACACCATGGAACCGAAATAGTCTCTTACTGTTTCCATTACTCACTCCGTTTGCATTTCTATACCATAAAAAACGGATTCTTCACAACAAGGAGAAAGTAAAATCCATGCCGATAAAGAGATAAATTTGTAGAATATACTTAGTCAGTCTGACTGACTTTCTTTTTTCATCTTTTTCCGCTCTCCGTATTGACACCCGGGCGCCAAAAATAT
>CAVILL010000091.1:0-7961 GCA_963643635.1 Sphaerochaetaceae bacterium
TTTGGAGACCAGTGCTCTAACCATTGGAGCTACTGACCTGCTCGCACCTCGAAGAGGATGAAATCTTATTTGATCTTTGTTTCCCTGTGAAGGGTGTGCTTTCTCTCGAACGGGCAATACTTCATGAGTTCAAGCTTCTCAGGGTTGTTGCGGCGGTTCTTTTCCGTAGTATAGTTCTTCTGCTTGCATTCCGTGCACTGAAGAGCAATCTTCTCTACCGGTCCTTTCTTTTTTCCACTTGCCATAATATAAACTCCTCACGGCACAAGGCCGCTTCTTTCTAAGCTCCCGGGCGGATTCGAACCGCCGACCCCCACCTTACCATGGTGGTGCTCTACCATGCTGAGCTACAAGAGCATGTACGCGGAATCGCGACACGCAACAGCAACTCTAGCAAAACACGGCCCTTCTTGTCAATAGAAAGAAGTGCCTCGAGCATAAGGCCGCTGAATAATATTCATTCAACGTGATTCTAACGGCCGGAAAGGAAAGATTCAAGATACCCCGAAAGAAGAAAAAACTGTTAATTCTAATTTAACATCGTCTTCGTTATTGAATACGCGTACAAGATTTAATTAGAATAAAAAGGCTGAAATCATTTCCAGGAGGAAAAAAGTGGCAGAAAAAGACCGCACCAGATACGGCTCGAAGGCCGGAGAAATCGCAAAGGATTTTGCGGAGCAGCTCAAATACAACCAGGACGCCGACGTCTACCATACAACCCCCGAAGGCCGTTACGAGGCAATCGCCTACGCCGTAAGGGACAGAATCATCCACCAGTGGGACCTTTCAAGAAAGACGCAGAGGAAGAACCACTCCAAGAGAGTGTACTACCTCTCCCTCGAGTTCCTCATGGGAAGGGCGATGACGAACAACATCATAAACCTCGGAATCGAGAAGCCGGTGAGAGACGCACTCTCGTCGCTCGGCTATAAGTACGAGGACCTCAGGGACACGGAACCCGATGCGGGCCTGGGCAACGGAGGTCTGGGAAGACTCGCGGCATGCTTCCTCGACTCCCTGGCGACTCTCGAACTTCCCGCCTACGGCTACGGCATAAGATACAACTACGGCATATTCCGCCAGAAGATCGTCAACGGCGCCCAGAGCGAGCAGCCCGACAACTGGCTCAAGGACGGCAACCCCTGGGAACTCAAGAGACCCGACCTCACCTACCCCGTATTCTTCGGAGGAAAGGTCACGATGCTCAGGGAGAACGGCAGGGACGTGTTCAAGTGGATTCCCTCCGAGCTTGTCAACGGAGTCGCGTACGACACCCCGATCGTCGGTTACGGCGGAAAGACGGTGAATACGCTGCGCCTGTGGTCTGCAACCTCCCCCGACGGATTCTCCTTCGAGAACTTCAACTCGGGTGACTACACCGAGGCCGTCAGAAAGAAGATCAACGCCGAGACCCTCTCCCAGGTGCTCTACCCCAACGACACGCTCTACATGGGTAAGGAACTCAGACTCAAGCAGCAGTACTTCTTCGTCACCTGCTCTCTCCAGGACATCGTCAGAAGATTCAAGAGAAACGGCGACTACGACTGGAAGAAGTTCCCCGACGAGGCTGCAATCCAGCTCAACGACACGCATCCCTCCCTTGCGGTACCGGAGCTCATGAGACTTCTCATCGACCAGGAAGGACTGGGCTGGGACGAGGCATGGGACATCACGGTGAAGACGCTCGGCTATACAAACCACACCCTCATGCCCGAGGCACTCGAGAAATGGCCGCTCCCGATGATCGAATCCATCCTCCCGAGACACATGCAGATCATCTTCGAGATCAACAGGAGATTCCTCCAGAGTGCCGTATCATACTTCCCGATGCAGAACGACAGGATTGCGAAGGTCTCCATCATCGAGGAAAGCTCCCCGAAGATGGTGAGAATGGCGAACCTCGCCATTATCGGAAGCCACTCCACAAACGGTGTTGCGGCGCTTCACTCGAAGCTCCTGAGGGAGAACATGTTCCCCGAGTTCGCACAGATCTATCCCGAGAGATTCAACAACAAGACGAACGGCGTCACCCAGCGCCGCTGGCTCCTCGACGCAAACCCCGCACTCTCCTCCCTCATCACCGAGGCCATCGGAGACAGGTGGATCACATCCTTCGACGAAGTGGGGAAACTCAGGCAGCTTGCGGACGACCCCGCATTCGTCGAGAGAATCGGAATGGTGAAGGACGAGGCGAAGAAGAATGCTGCGGCCTTCCTGAAGAAGGATGCGGGCATCATCCTCGACACCTCAACGCTCATCGACGTGCAGGTTAAGAGAATCCACGAATACAAGAGACAGCTTCTGAATGCGCTGAATATCGTGATGATCTACAACCGCCTCAAGAGCGACGCATCCTACAGACAGCGCTTCCAGCCCATGACGTTCCTCTTCGGAGGAAAGGCCGCTCCGGGCTACATGAACGCGAAGCTCATAATAAAGTTCATCTCGAATATCTCGGCAGTAATCAACAACGACCCGCAGGTAAGGGACATCCTCCATGTCTACTTCATGCCGGACTACAGGGTGACTCTTGCCGAAGCGGTAATCCCGGCAACGAACCTCTCCGAGCAGATCTCGACTGCGGGAACAGAGGCAAGCGGCACGGGCAACATGAAGTTCATGATCAACGGCGCCCTCACAATCGGCACCCTTGACGGCGCGAATGTCGAGATGGCGGAGAAGGTCGGAAAGGAGAACATCTTCATCTTCGGTCACACCGAGAAGGAGATTGCTTCTCTCGCTCCCGTCTACTCCGCACGTGAATGGATGGAGTCCGACGAGGAGATCAGAAGCGCAGTATCTCTCATCGAGAGCGACTTCTTCTCCAATAACGAACACGGAATCTTCAAGCCTCTTCTGGATTCCCTCTTCGTCCACAACGACAGATACTTCCTCATGGCCGATCTCAGAGCCTACTCCGACCGCCACGAGGAGGCAGTTGCACTCTACAGGGACAACAGAAGCGACTGGAACAGAAAGAGCCTTTTGAATATCGCCTCCTCCGGTTTCTTCTCTTCCGACAGAACCATCAGGGAATATGCCGACGAAATCTGGCATATAAAGCCCGTGAAAGTCAGACATTCCAGCGAGGACTCCGTTCTCGAGGATGCGAGAAAGGCGGACTGAGCTGTACAGACAGGAAAGAGAGAGACGACCTTGCGGCCGCCTCTCTTTTTTCATAGACTCTGTTTATGACTGTGGTACTTCTTGCAGCGGGACTGTCATCGAGAATGGGAAGAAACAAGCTTCTCCTTCCTTATAATAATAAAACCGTTATCGAATCCACGCTCTCGGGAGTGCTTCCCTTTTCCGGCAGAATCATCGTAGTCACGGGAAACATGAAAGCGGAAATAGAAGATGTCCTCGCCCCGTACTCCGTCGAAACGGTATTCAACCCCGACTATGAGAAGGGCCAGCTCTCGAGCACCCTGACGGGACTGAAGGAAGTGGATGACGATGACTTCGCGATTCTCCCCTCCGATCTTCCGCTCCTCTCGAAGGAGGATGTTGAAACTCTCTTCAGGGGGCTCGGGGAGTCCTCGATCGTCCGCCCGGTCCATAACGGCATTCCGGGGCACCCGGTGTGCTACAGAAGAGAGAACCTCCACCGTCTTCTGGATTTCGGAGGAACGATGAAGGATTATCTGAAAAAGGAGGGGTTCACACGGATCCCCTCCTCGATAGGTACTGTCTACGACGTAGACACGCCGCGGCGTTACGACGCCCTGTCAGTCTTCGACGGCAATCTTTCCGTCCTTGAGAACTACATTGACTGAGCCGCTGCGCTTTATCTCACCCGAGAGGATGGAACGCGAGAGCATGTTCTCGATCTCGTTCTGGATGGCCCTTCTGACGGGACGTGCACCGAATTCGGGATCGAAGCCGACCTCTGCGATGTAGGACTCGACATCTCCCGTCCAGGAGAGACTGCAGCCTCTCTTCTCGAGTCTCTTCCTCAGCGTCTCAAGCTGCAGGTGGACAATCGCCTTCACCTGGTCCTTTCCGAGCGGGTTGAAGACCACGATTTCATCAATACGGTTGATGAACTCCGGCTTGAAGGCATGGTGGATTGCATCCATCACATGAGTTCCGGCGTGCTCGGGATCCCTGAGTATGTACTCGCTTCCGAGGTTGCTCGTCATGATTATGATGGTGTTCGTGAAGTCCACCACTCTTCCCTGTCCGTCAGTCAGTCTTCCGTCATCGAGAACCTGCAGAAGGATGTTGAAGACATCCGGATGGGCCTTCTCTATCTCATCGAAGAGAATGACAGAGTACGGACGTCTCCTCACGACTTCCGTAAGCTGTCCGCCCTGGTCGTAGCCTACGTATCCGGGAGGTGCTCCGATGAGACGTGATACCGAGTACTTTTCCATGTACTCCGACATATCGATTCTGGTCAGAGCCTTCTCGTCGTCGAAGAGGAACGAGGCAAGAACCTTCGCAAGAAGCGTCTTACCGACTCCGGTGGGGCCGGCAAAGAGGAAGGACCCAAGCGGTCTGTGCTCGTCGCTCAGTCCCGCCTTGTTACGACGGATGGCGTTGCTCACGGCTTCTATCGCCTCATTCTGTCCGATTACGCTCGCCGAGAGAGTCTTCTCGAGGTTCGCGTACTTCTCCATTTCGGAGCTCATCATCTTCGCTACCGGAATACCCGTCCAGAGAGAGACGACCTTGGCTATATCATCTTCGGTCACCTCCTCTCTCAGGAGTCTTCCGTCATCACCCTTGAAGGAGTTCACCCTGTCCTCGGCTGCCTTTATCTCCTTCTCGAGAGCGGGCATCTCGCCGTATCTGATCTGCGCCGCCTCGTTGAGATTGCCGCTTCTCTCGGCATTCTCCTTGCGCTGCACGAGCTTCTCCATCGCAGCCTTCTTTTCCCTGAGGGCGACAATGGCATCCTTCTCATTCTGCCACTCGAGATGGAGTGCATCGAACTTCGTCTGGTCGTCGGCAAGCTCCGAATTGAGCTTTTCGAGTCTCTCCCTGCTTCCTTCGTCGTTCTCACGGCTCAGAGCCTGCTTCTCGATCTGGAGCTGGAGAATCTTCCTCTGGAGCTTGTCCAGAGCTTCCGGCTGGGACTCGATCTCCATCTTTATCTGGGAGGCAGCCTCATCTACAAGGTCTATGGCCTTGTCGGGGAGGAAACGCGAGGTGAGGTATCTGTCGGAGAGCGTAGCCGCTGCGACGAGAGCCTCGTCCTTGATCCTTACACCGTGATGTACCTCATACCTGGGCTGCAGACCTCTGAGAATCGAAATCGTATCCTCGACGCTCGGCTCCTTTGCATAGACGGGCTGGAACCTTCTCTCGAGAGCCTTGTCCGCCTCGATGTACTTACGGTACTCGTCAAGTGTCGTGGCGCCGATTGCGTGGAGCTCGCCTCTGGCAAGCGCGGGCTTGATGAGGTTCGAGGCATCAGTACTGCCTTCCGCCGCACCTGCTCCGACGATTGTATGAAGCTCATCGATGAAGAGAATGATTCTTCCCTCGCTCTTCGTGACCTCGTTGATGACACCCTTGAGTCTTTCCTCGAACTCGCCTCTGAACTTCGCTCCCGCGATGAGAGACCCGATATCCAGCGACAAAAGTCTCTTGTCCTTGAGAGACTCGGGGACATCGCCCTTTGCAATACGCTGCGCAAGTCCTTCGACGATTGCCGTCTTACCGACACCCGGCTCACCGATGAGAACGGGGTTGTTCTTCGTCCTTCTCGAGAGAACCTGCATGACACGTCTTATCTCCTCATCTCTTCCGATGACGGGATCGAGCTTGTCTTCCTTTGCAGCCCTGGTGAGGTCCTTGCAGTACTTGTCGAGTGCCGCATACTGGGCCTCCGGATCCTGGCTCGTTATTCTCTGGTTGCCTCTTATCGTCTTCAGGGCCTCGAGAACATCGTCCCTGTTGACACCGAGAGCAATGAGGGCATCCTTCTCCTCGCATTCATCCGTGAGAAGAGCGATGAGGAAGTGTTCGGACGAGACATATTCATCCTTGAAATCCCCGGCTGTCTTTTCGCATGCACCGAGAATTCTTGCCATTGATCTGGAAAATGTGGTCTGTGTACCGCCGTAGGCCCTGGCGAGCTTTGAAGTGATCTTCTCCATGGCCTCTCTGACAGCGTCAGAGGAAACACCGAGTTTCTCGAAGAGCGGCCTCAGGACTCCGTCCTTCTGCTCAAGGAGGGCGAGAATCATGTGTGCAGGAACAACTTCGCTGTGTCCGGCGTTCTGCGCCTTCTGCACGGCCTCCTCGAGAGCATTCTGCATCTTTACTGTAAACTTATCATAGTTCATATTCTATCCTCCAATATCTATTGAGAGAATCGAAATCATAACACCTGCAGAATAAGATAATTATGAAAATGAAAATCGTAAAGCGAAACCGCTATTTCCTGAACGGGGAAAGAAAATCGGAGAGAGTCTCCTTCGCTTCGAGGGGTGTGAAGTTGTTGAAGAAGCCTATCTGGAAACACTCCGCCTGAATGAGGGAGTACACCTCGTCACCGAGCCTGTCGACATCGCACTGTCTTACAGTTCCGCGGTGGACGCCCTGGAGAAGGAGACGCTTTATAAGGATCCTGAGCTTCGCAGTACGCGCCATGATCACCGAGTATACGTCGACTCCGCCCCGCTTCTCGGCAAGGATGAACTCCACGAGATTCGAGAGCGCCTGGCTGTTGTTCCCCGCCTTTTCGAAGACGTCGGCGATTATAGCCTCGAGTCTGTCGATTTCGTCTCCCCCCTCGTCGTCGAACGCCATCCTGGAATAGAGGGCGAACATCTCGGAGGAGACAAGCTTCACCGCATAGTAGTAGATTTCCTTCTTGTCCTTGAAATACTGATAGACAGTCGGGCGCGAGAGGGAGCACTTCTCGGCAATGAGAGTGAGATTCGAATCCTTGTAGCCCACCTCGCTGAAGACCTCCATGGCCTTCATGAGGATGGTCTTCATCCTTTCTTCCTTATCCACAATCTTCGGCATATTCAGATTCTATGATTATTTCTTTTTTTACAGAAGTACGAAGAGTGTAAAACAGGCTGGTTAACCTTCACTATTTCCGCCTTCGCTTTCGATGTAACACCCGTCACACGGCCCGATCTGAGCCCTTCCCGCATTACTCTCCATCCTTGTGAGGACGGAGGATATCTTCTCCTTCTTCACTCTCGCCTTCTCTAGGCTCTCGGAGGCCTTGTCGACGCTCTTCTTCGACTCGTCCACACTCTTCGAGAGATCCGAAAAGAGCTTCTTGAGATCTTCGAAGAGATGCCAGATGTTGGAGGTGTAGGACTCTATCTGCATTGTCTTGAAGCCCAGGGAAAGCGACGAGAGGAGAGCCGAGAAGTTGTTCGGCCCGGTAAGGACGACACGGAACTCGTTCTGGAGCTTCTCCACAAGACCGTCTATCTTCAGCATCTCAAGGTATAAAGCCTCGCTCGGAAGGAAGAGAAGCGCGAAGTCCGTAGTCTCCGGAGGAACTATGTAGAGGTCGCGTATCGTCTTCGCCTCCTTCTCGATGACTTTTCTCAGGTTCTTCACTTCCGCTTCCACGGCCGTCCCGTCGGCAGCGTCCACGGCATTCCTGTAGCGCTCGTAATCGGCAACGGGGAACTTGGAGTCTATCGGAAGATATATCTCTCCCGTATCCTTTCCCGGAAGACGGATTGCGAATTCGACCATCTCGCGGTTCTTCCTCGGGGAGTAGTTCTTCACCCACTGATCGGGGGTGAGGATGTCCGAGAGAATGTTCTCCGCCTGCATCTCGCCCCAGACACCGCGGCTCTTGACGTTTGAAAAGAGTGCGTTCATCTTCTTCACATCGCCGGTAAGGACATCGAGGGTTCCCATGGCCTTGTAGAGCTTCCCCAGGTTCTCAGTCACGGCCTCGAACGATGCCGTTATACGCCTGTCGAGCGTCTCCTGGAGCTTCGAGTCGACAATACCCTGGATTTCCGAGA
>CAVILL010000092.1:0-7948 GCA_963643635.1 Sphaerochaetaceae bacterium
GATTGAGTGTTTTTTATTCACGTTTTTGCCTTATAATGGAAGAATGAAACAGACGCTCAGGAACTTATTGAAGGCTGTCATTCTCATTGTAGCAGCACTTGTCGTCGTGGCGGCGGTCTATGCCGTCTATCTTCTTGCAACCTACTCCAGAATCGATGATGTGACACAGCTCGAGGTATCGAACAACTCCGATCTTACGGTAAGAACCGGAAAGACGTACAGGGCCGTAACCTACAACGTCGGCTTCGGCTCCTACTCTCCCGGATACTCCTTCTTCATGGACACCTCCACCTGGAAGAACGGGAAGGTTACGACGGGTATCTACGGAAAGGGAATTAGCCTGAAGGACGTCATAAACAACACCGAAGGCTCGGCCGCAGTCCTGAGGGACATCGATGCCGACTTCGTACTTCTGCAGGAAGTCGACACTCCCTCCACCCGCTCCTTCGGCGTCGACATGAAGAGTTACTACGAAGCGTCATTCCCCGAGATGGCATCAACATTTGCAGTCAACTTCCACTCATCCTGGCTCAACCTTCCCCTTCTCGACCCCCACGGAGTTGCGAATGCGGGCCTCCTGACGCTCTCGTACTACAATATCTCGTCGGCAGAGAGAATCAGCTACCCCGTATCCGATTCGCTTACGAAGATAGCGGACCTCGACAGATGCTTCTCAGTTGAGCGGATTACAGTCGACAACGGCAGAGAGCTCGTCATCATCAACAGCCACATGTCGGCATATGACGAAGGAGGAGTCATCAGGAAGGCGCAGCTCGAGATGCTCATGAGCTACCTCGAGAGCGAATACAGAAAAGGCAATTACGTAATCGTCGGAGGAGACTTCAACCATGCTCTCGGAGAAGAATACGTTACGGCGTTCGCAACCGAGATGGCAAAGCCCGACTGGGTGAGCATACTCAGCGACGACGAGCTGCCCGAAGGATTCTCGATTGTGAAGCCATCGACTGGTTTCAGGTACGCAACCTGCCGCTCTGCGGACATCCCGTACACGAAGGGAATCAACTACGAGACAGTCGTCGACGGCTTCATCGTAAGCGACAACATAAAGGCGGAGAGCATCGTCTACAACACCGACTACGCATACTCCGACCACCAGCCAGTCGTACTGACATTCACGCTGGAATAGAAATACGGATTGCTTCTTTAAAGACATCCCCTCCTGGCGACAATCAGGAGGGGAAAAATAACAGCTTTACCGGAGTTTCCGGATTGAAAATCTTCTGCTGTACGGAGACCTTACATCACTCCGAGGCAGAGGAAAAGTACATGGAAGTAAAGAGAACAGAATCTACACAGTTAAGACACCATCCTCCCACAATCTCCGGAGTTTCTTTACCCAATCTCCTCACTCTTTCCATATTCGGGTGTAACCTTACGCCCCGTACGAACCGTAGTAGCCGCCGTACCTGCCGTATTTTCCGTATTTCCCGTATCTGCCGTACCTGCCGTAGGAGGAACCCTTCGTTCTGAGACCGTTGAGAACGATTCCGAGAACCTTGCCGTTCACACGCTGTATACTCTGGATTGTATCGCGGAGCATGTACTTCGTGGTCTGGTCCGCCCTGACGACAACGACGTAACCGTCGATATAAGGGGCGAGTACGAGAATGTCTGAGACGATTCCGACGGGAGTACCGTCGATTATGATGTAGTCGTACCTCCCTCTGCAGATGTCCAGCAGTTCATGCATTCTCACGGAGGCAAGAAGCTCCGAGGGATTGGGGGGAACCTTTCCGGATGTGATTATGTCGAGATTGTCCCTGCCGTCCACCCTCTGGATAACGGTATTGACCGCTTCTTCGTCAATCTGAGAGGCAAGAAGGTCCGCAAGCCCAGGCCCCTTTCTGAGCCCCAGATCCCTTGCCACACGGCTTGCCCTCATGTCGGCATCTACAAAGAGAACGCGGCTGGATGTTTCAGCAACGCTGAGAGCGGTATTGAGGGCACTCGAGCTCTTTCCCTCGTGTGCAATCGATGATGTCACGCAGATTACCTTGCAGCCCTCGTGCGGGCATACGAACTGCAGATTGGCCCTGAGCGTCTTGTATGCCTCCGTAACTCCGAAGGGAGCGGAAGACGTAATCAGGCTCAGGCGCTCCGAATCGTCTGATTTTCTTCTCTCGTTCTTAGCCATTCTCAGTCCTCCTCCCAGTCGTCATCGTCATCCTCAGTCTCCGCCGGAGGAGTCTGAGGCTTCTTCGGCTTCTCCTCCGCTCTTTTCCTCGAACCGCCATCGAAAGCGGGAATAGTACCGAGGATGGGAATATCCCTGAACTCCTCTTCAAGGTCGTCCTCGTTGTGGATCCTCGTATCGAGAAGGGAGATCACGACGATGATGCCGCAGATGAGAACGAAGCCCAGGAGCCCTCCCAGAGCCGTGTTCTTGAGAATGCTCGGGCTCGAGGGTTCCTCGGGAATTGCAGCGTAGTCGATTATCTCGACAGCTCCCGCCTTGACGACACGGATGATTTCATCCGGCAGATAGTAGAGGATTGCATCGTTTATGAACTTCGCTTCATAGGGGTCGTTTGCGGTCACGACGACCTGGAAGGACTCGGTGCTGTTGATCGATGCTGCACTGAGCATCTTTCTGATTCTGGCCGGAGTGTACGTCTCGGTCCCGAGGTACTCGTAACCTTCCGTTCCCTGGTATTCGCTTATCGTTTCACAGACCTGTCCGAGAACCGAATCGGATTCCAGTATTACTATATATGTATTGACGAGTATCTTCGATGTCGAGATATCCGACGAGGACACCTGCCCCGTCGTCGTCTTCTCCGAGGAATTGAATACGTAGAGTTTGCTCACCGCCTCATACTCGGGAGATATGAAGTACTTTGTGAAGCCGAATGAAAGTAACGCAAAGATTACCGTAACGATGATTATGAGCCAGAGCTTCCCTATGAGAACCAGAGCAAGCTTGACAAGGTCAATCTCCTGCGGCTGTTTTCTGTCCAATTGAATGAACCCCCTCTCTAAGAACTTTTTCCTATTCTACAGAGCATGCCGAGGTCATGTCCACAACAAAAAATTCCAAAAGCTATTGACGAAGGGAAAAGAAAACGATTAACCTCTTCATGTTGCGGCAAGATAGCTCAGTTGGTAGAGCAACCGGCTCATATCCGGTCGGTCACAGGTCCGAGTCCTGTTCTTGCTATATATCCGATTCATCACGAGTCGGATTTTTTTGTCGCCATCCCCGATAATCAGCTGCAGTAAATTATTCGAGCTGGATTAAAGTAAGAACTGCAGACTGCAGAAAATCTCTTTCTTCAGGTGCGTAACCGGTTCACCACTCCGAAAAAATCACGTTACATCCTTAACATAATTCCTTGATAAAAAAGAAAAAGACAGAAAAAAAACAAAATATCTGAAAATTTCTCTTTAATATTTTCCGTTCTCTGTTATTATTTGTAGTAATTTTTATCTGAGGAAACACAGGGGATTAAAATTATGAAGAAAAATCTCACGTTCAAAGAGTACGTCTATGTAGCGAGCATGCTTTTCGGTCTCTTCTTCGGAGCCGGAAACCTCATCTTCCCCGTCCACATGGGACAGGAGGCCGGGGCGAACTTCCTTCCGGCAGTACTGGGCTTCCTCGTAACGGGAGTAGGACTTCCGCTTCTCGGCGTTGCAGCACTCGGAATGAGCAGATCAACGGGGCTCTATGACCTCTCGAGCAAGGTCAATCCCTTCTTCGCAATGACCTTCACCTGCGCCCTCTACCTTTCAATCGGCCCCTGCTTCGCAATCCCGAGGTGTGCTACCACTGCATTCACAGTCGGAATCGAGCACATACTCCCCGAAGGCGCGAACTCATCGTTCTTCCTCCTGGGCTTCACGCTCCTCTTCTTCGTCTCAGCCCTGCTCTTCTCCCTCTTTCCGGGAAAGATTCTCACCTGGGTGGGTAAGATCCTCAATCCCTTCTTCCTTTTATTCCTTGCAATTCTCGTAATCGTCGCACTCGTCAATCCGTCGGCATCGGTAAGCGAGGTCGCAGTCAGCGAAAGCTACCTCTCATCCCCGTTCTTCAAGGGCTTCATCGAAGGCTACAACACGATGGATGCTCTCGCGTCCCTGGCATTCGGAATCATCGTCGTCAACGTAATCAAGGACCTCGGCGTAAAGGACAGCGGAGACGTTGCGAAGAACACAGCACTCTCGGGTGTCTTCAGCTGCCTTCTCATGGCTCTCATCTACTTTGCGACGACTCTCGTCGGCGTACAGTCGCGCGGACTCTTTTCCGTTTCAGCAAACGGCGGCATAGCGCTTGCGGAGATAGCACACCACTATCTCGGAACGGCGGGCTTCTACATCCTCGCAATCACCGTGACCCTGGCATGTCTCAAGACAAGCGTGGGACTCATCACCTCCTGCTCCGAGACTTTCTCCGGCCTCTTCAGAAAAGGCCCCAGCTACACTGCGTGGGTATTCATCTTCACGGCATTCTCGTTCCTCGTGTCGAACATAGGACTGAGCAACATCATTTCGATAAGCCTCCCCGTTCTCATGTTCCTCTACCCCTTCACGATAACCCTTCCGCTTCTTGCTCTCTTCGGAAAATTCTTCGACAACGACAGGAGAATCTACAACTGGGTGATTGCCCTCACAACGGTAGGCTCCCTCTACGATTTCCTCGCGTCTCTCCCCGCCGGTGTTCAGAGCGTCGGCGTCATAAACGCGATAATCTCCTTCCTCGGAAGAATCCTTCCGTTCTCCTCTCTCGGACTCGGATGGACATGTCCCGCCGTCATCGGTCTCGTAATCGGCCTTGTTTTCCACTTCGTGAAGAAGCCTGAGGCAGAGAAGGCTGCATGAGATTAGACGGGAGCTTGAAGAAGGCTCCCGTTATTTCCATATTCATTTCCCCTTTCCGGTGACAATCTTTCCTCCAATCATAATTGCGGAGGAACACGCAGTGATCGGAACAAAGATCAGGAAAGTCGTAAGCATCCTCCTGAAACTTGAAATCATTGCAACAGTTCTCATGGTAACAGCAGCATCTCCCGGCTGTCAGCCGGTGATGAATCCGCGAAGTATACGGGAAGCAGCCACACTGCCGCTGTCATCATCTTCTTCGTCCTCATGCCCGTCGCTGCAGCGGTATCTCTCTTTGCCTGCTACGTCAAGAAGCTCTTCCTTGAAGGATTCGGCCAGTTCGTGGAGAAGTAGGAGTCCATGGAAGCAATGATAAAGAAGAACTGAGTCGGGTATTCTTCATTCCCGGGGTGGAGGAAGTCACCCCGTATCTTTCACCTCAGTCCGTGAACCCCTCGAACATCTCTCCGCGCTCGCAGCACTTGACAAATATTCCGCTCTCAATCGAGGAGAAGGCAAGATTCCTGAGAAGTGTCATGTCGTTGTTGTTCTCGCTGACATGTATGAAGTAGACCTGGTCGCCCCGGCGGGAGACGCGGGAGGCAAAATCTACGGCGTCGCTGTTCGAAAGATGTCCGTAGACTCCCCTCACCCTCGCCTTCAGCCACTCGGGGTAAGGACCTGATGTGAGCATCCCGTCATCGTAGTTGGCCTCGATGAACTTCACGGAGCTCGAAGAAGCATAGGAATATGCCTCGGAAGGAATCACACCCGTGTCAGTCATGAGGAATATGGAGTCGTTGCCGTTTTCTATAAAGCAGCCGCTCGAGCCGGGGGAATCGTGACTCGTCTGGTAGAGCGTCACGGTGAAGAACCCCACTCTTGTCCTGACTCCCCACTCGACGGGGAAGACGGACTTCACCTCCAGTTTCTGCTTCATCATCTCCGTCTTTCCGTTATGGTAACAGCGTGAGCTTACATAGACCGGGACTGAAAGCTTTCTCTGCACGGCACCCACGCCCTTTGCGTGGTCCGGATGCAGATGCGTGAGAAAGACGGCCTTTATGCTCGAGAGAGGAATATCGTGCTTATCGAGCTCGGTCGAGAGCTTCGTGTACGTTACGCCGCAGTCGACGAGGACAGTGGTGTCACCGTCGTAGAAGGCATAGCAGTTGCCGCAGCTGCCGGTGGTGAGGACGACGTAGTGAATCATTCCCTGTTCTCCAGGATGAAGCTCTCCGAGAAGCCGGCCGAGGCCTTCTCCCTGTTTCTCAGAATCGGATTCACAAGGAGTTCGGGATGCTCTTCCACTTCCTCTCTGGGGTCGTATTCACGCCATGCGTAGCCGTTCTTCCTGTAATATGGAGAATCCTTATCGATGACACGTAACGGGTCGTCGACACTGTTGAAAACGGAATCGAGCTCTCTTTTCGAGAGGGGACGAGTCTTCGTGTCCACTTCCTGGAAGGCAATACGACGCTCAAGGCAGAATCTCACCGCCCTTCTGTATTCCCTTCCGTCCTTTCTGCCGATTATCTGAAGCATGGGAAAAAGAATAATCAATGCTTCCGATTTTGGGAATATCCGACTTGAACATGACGGGGAGAAAGAGAGAAGATAGACGGAAATAAATTCAATGGAGATTCATTATGAAGGAAAGAATCAAATCACTCCTGACGCATGAGCCCTCGGATGAGCTCATAACGGCGGAAGGCTGGGTAAGGACCAAGCGTGACAGCAAGAATGTCTGCTTCCTCGATGTAAATGACGGTTCCTCTCTCAAGGGACTGCAGCTTGTCATAGACAAGGCATCCTTTAATAATGACAATCTCCTCGACAGCATCTCCACTGGAGCTGCAGTATCTGCTGAAGGCAGAATCGTCGCTTCCCAGGGCGGAAGCCAGAAGGTCGAGATGGCAGTCTCCTCCCTCACTCTCGTCGGCGCATGTCCGAACGACTATCCTCTGCAGAAGAAAAGACACACAGTCGAGTTCCTCCGCGACCAGGCATACCTGAGACCCAGGACGAACCTCTTCGGAGCTGTAACCAGAGTCAGGAACACGATGGCATATGCCGTACACCAATTCTTCCAGGAGAACGGATTCGTATATGTCAACACTCCCCTCATCACGGCTTCCGACTGTGAAGGTGCGGGCGAACAGTTCCAGGTGACGACACTGGATCTCAACAACGTTCCGAAGACTCCCGACGGAAAGGTCGACTACTCAAAGGACTTCTTCGGAAAGCTTGCGAACCTCACCGTCTCGGGTCAGCTCGAAGGCGAGACCTATGCAATGGCCATGAAGAACATCTACACCTTCGGCCCGACGTTCCGCGCCGAGGAAAGCAACACTTCGCGCCATCTGGCGGAATTCTGGATGATCGAACCCGAAATGGCCTTCTGCGATCTCGAAGGCGACATGGACTGCGCGCAGAGCTTCCTCAAGTACATATTCAAGTCCGTTCTCGAGAAGAACAGCGAGGATATGGCATTCTTCGAGAACTTTGTTCTCAAGGGCCTCATAGAATCCCTCGAGCATGTCATCAACTCCCCCTTCGAGCACATGACCTATACGGAGGCAATCAAACTCCTCGAGAAGCACAACGAGAAGTTCGAGTTCCCCGTACACTGGGGAAGCGACATCGCATCCGAGCATGAGAGATACCTCACCGAGGAGATTGCAAAGCGCCCCGTCATCGTCACGGACTACCCCAAGGAGATCAAGAGCTTCTACATGAAGCAGAACGACGACGGAAAGACAGTGAGAGGCATGGATGTCCTTGCCCCGAGGCTTGGCGAGATCATCGGCGGCAGCGAAAGAGAGAGCGACTACGACAAGCTCGAGAGAAGAATGAAGGAACTGGGAATGGAGATGAGCCCGTACTGGTGGTACATGAACCTCCGCCGCTACGGGACAGCCCCCCACTCCGGCTTCGGACTCGGATTCGAGAGAGCCGTCAGATACGTCACGGGAGTCGAGAACATCAGAGACGTCATCCCGTATCCGCGTGCTGTCGGAACATGTGAATACTGATTATTGCGGCCCTCAGACAGGGCCGTTTCTTATCACCGCAGAAGCATATGTTTCGGCAATAATTAAGAAAATTG
>CAVILL010000093.1:0-7914 GCA_963643635.1 Sphaerochaetaceae bacterium
AATGCGGTTATGACGTAGTTCTCGGAACATGGAGAGGAATCTCCGTGCCGGCATCAACACCGGACGAGATTGTCGATGAACTCTACAGAATCTTCTCGACGGCAGCAGAGAGCGAATCCTTCAAGACATTCATGAAGAACACGAACAACGTAATTGAAATCATGGACGGCGAAGCTTACAAGGAAAAGATGGCAAAGGAGCTCGAGCTCTACACTGAACTTGTTAAGGAACTCAACCTGGCAGTCAAATAAAACTGCCCACATCTCTTCACCCGGGGGCTCCCCGGGTGGAGCTTTTAAAGGTTTTTCTCGATGAAAAAAGCAAATCTTATCATAAGCGCAGTGATGATTATCCTGTCGGTAGTCATTATCTGCATTTCTGCAACCTATCCGAGGGCTTCAGCATACGGTACAGGTGCACCGGGACCGGGACTCTGGCCTATCGTAATAAGCATTATCGTCATAGCAATGGCAGTACTTCTTGCAGTGAAGACTCTTCTCGGTTCCAAGGATGAGGAGTGTAATGTAGAACTCGTCCTTATAGATATTGACCACATAAGAGTTTATCTCTCGATGGTCGTTCTTCTCGTCTATTTCACTCTTCTCAAACCGCTGGGATTCATCATCCCGACTGTTCTGATGGTCACGTTCTTCATCTGGTGGTTCAGCAAGGCACCTGAGGAAGGATATGTTGCGAAGAAGGCGAGCGGTGCCTTCGGAAAGAAGGTTTTCGAAATCTTCAACATAACTGACGGTCTCAGACAGTCACGTCCGATCTGGCTCTGTCTCATCATCTCTGTGGTAGTGACACTGGCAGTCTATTTCATCTTCAAACTCGGCCTTTCGGTTCCCATGAACTTCGGCCTGTTCTATATCTGATAGGAGGAAAACATGGATTTTTTTGTTGAAGCACTAGGTAATGTATTTTCACTCAATGTTCTCCTCAATATGATTCTCGGCACAGCCGCAGGAATCTGCATCGGCGCACTTCCCGGCCTTACGGCTACGATGGGCGTCGCTCTGCTGCTGCCGCTCACATTCGGTATGGAGACGACACAGGGAATTCTGATGCTCCTCGGAATCTACTGCGGAGCCATCTACGGCGGCTCGATTACTGCCGTTCTTCTCCACACACCCGGAACTCCGGCATCCGCTGCTACAGCCATTGACGGCTATGCAATGGCAATGAAGGGGGAAGGCGGCAGAGCACTGGGTATTGTCACCGCTTCGTCATATATCGGCGGTCTCGTGTCAGTAGCATGTCTCATTCTCATTTCTCCGCAGCTTGCAAAACTTGCTCTCAAGTTCTCTTCTGCTGAATTCTTCCTTCTTGCAGTCTTCGGACTCTGCATCATAGGAAACATCAGCGGTAAGTCGATCGAGAAGGGACTCATCTGCGGCTGTATCGGAGTCCTCGTTGCAACTGTCGGTGTCGACTCTGTCACAGGCTATATGCGATTCTGTACAGTCGGCGGAAAGGCAATCGTCAACTTCCTCGGCGGCATAAGTTACATTCCTGTCATGATCGGACTCTTTGCCATGAGCCAGGCCTTCGAGGGAATCGAGGAAATCTTCAAGAGCCAGAAGGTCGACGTCAAGATATCAAAGGTCCTTCCGTCGAAGAAAGACATGAAGACAATCGCAAGAGTTGCCCCGATTACCGGCCTTGTCGGTACATTCATCGGTATTATTCCCGGAGCCGGTGCAGACATCGGTGCATTTGTCGGGTATGACGTTGCACGCTCCATGTCGAAGCACAAGGAAGAATTCGGAAAGGGCAGTGTTGAAGCCATTTCCGGTCCTGAAGGAGGCAACAACGGTGTCACGGGAGGAGCTCTCATTCCTATGCTCACGCTCGGTGTCCCCGGTGACGCAGTAACGGCTATCATGATCGGTGCCCTGACAGTCAAGGGACTCAATCCCGGCCCGATGCTCTTCACCAACCATAAGGCTCTCGTCTATTCGATATTCATCGGTATGTTCCTGGCGAATACACTCATGTTCCTGATGGGTGTTTCCGGTATAAAGCTGTTCTCACAGGTCCTCAAGGTTCCAAAGGCAATCCTGACTCCGGTAATCTTCGTCCTCTGTGTAATCGGATCGTACGCGATGAACAACAACCTCTTCGATGTCGGTGTCATGATGGTGTTCGGCATTGTCGGATACTTCTTCACGAAAGTGAAAATACCTACATCTCCGGCTATTCTCGGCCTCATTCTGGGACCGATGGCCGAGAAGAATTTCCGAACGGCGCTGCTGAAGTCCGGCGGAAACGTCTCCGTCTTCTTCAACACCGTCATCTGCTGGGTGTTCATCATCCTCATCTTCACATCACTCTTCGGTTCAAAGATCAAGGACCTTATTCTGAGTAAGAAGAAGAAAGCCTGATGCGGTTTGAATTGTTTCTCCGTTGTGTTTTACATCGGAGAAACACGGAATTTCCCCCGTGATGAAAGCGGGGGATTATCATGAGTGTCGGCACAACGGATGAAACAACCGTTTTTCATCGCGAAGCACCTTTTCCAGTCCCATGTGGATAAGTCAGTTCAGAACATCGTTTCTGCTTCTGATTGCGCCGGAAGCAGTCGGATCCGGGGAGGAATACAGGAGTCGTTCATCTTCCCGATTCAATCCGTGCGGGTAACAGGTGGAGTTAAAACGGCAGTTGCAGAGATCCGTGGGAAAACCTTTCGCCTGTCAGCTTAATGCAGTATCCTTGTACTGTGAAACGAAGATACCCGCTCGATGAGTCTCTGAGGAGTCTCTTTCTCATACATACACCTCTCTCCCGTCTTCTCTTTCCGCTTTCGTCGGCATTCCTTTCACTCTTCACGCTCAGGAGCGACAGTGAGATTACGGTAACGAAGGTGAATACGGGGAAGTGCAGTTCGCTCCTCGTCACGCCGGAAGGCGGAGAGAATCTTCCCGTACTTCTCTACCTCCACGGCGGGGCCTTCGTATATAAGGCGGCACCGTACCACTACCGTAACGTCAGGGAATATGCCGTAAAAGGGAGGTGCCGTGTACTCATGCCGGACTACCGCCTCTCTCCGGAGTGGAAGTACCCTGCGGCAACAGAAGACGCACTTGAAGCCTATAAGTGGGCCCTCGATAACCTTTCTCCGTCTTCCATCGCCGTCGCCGGTGACAGTGCGGGAGGAGAGATAGCGCTTTCCCTGACAGAAAGAATCACCGCATCGGGACTCGAGAAGCCGCGGTTCCTGATGCTCGTCTATCCCGTCGTCACTCCCCGCAGTACGGAAACGAAGGAAGTCTACAGAGATACTCCCGTCTGGAATTCCGTATTGAACGAAAGAATGTGGAAGCTTTACCTCGGGAACGGGGAATACCGGGACGTACTCGAGAGTCCCCGTCTTTCCTCGTTTCCCCCGGCATATATCGAAACAGCGGAGTCTGATGCACTCAGAGGTGAAGGAGAGATGCTCGCCCGGGCGCTCGAAGAGAGCGGTAGCGGGGTGTCATATCATTCTGTTATAGGGACATGTCACGGCTACGACATGATTTCTTCATCCCATATAACAAGAGAGTCAATGGAATTGCGTATTCGATATATTTTGGACGGGTTTAAATGGAATAAAAAACTTTTATGACCTTATTCGCATCATTAATATTGCATAGATTGTCCCATAAATGGTAAAAGAAAGCCGGAACTTAAAAGATTAGAAGCTTTATATGGGATTAGTAGAATTCATACAACAGATGATAAGCAGCCCCATGCTGCTGGTGTCCTCGATACTCACCCTCGGCGTAATCCTCGTCAACGGATGGACCGACGCCCCCAACGCAATCGCAACATGTGTATCTACAAGAGCAATTGAAGTCAGGAAGGCCATAATCATGGCTGCCATCTTCAACTTTCTCGGTGTACTTGTGATGACGAGTCTCAACGCATCGGTCGCCATGACGATATCGAACATGGTCGATTTCGGCGGGGATGCGAGAATATCGCTGATTGCGCTCTGCGCGGCGATGGCCGCAATCGTCATATGGGCGACGGTCGCCTGGTACTTCGGTATTCCGACAAGTGAGAGCCACGCTCTCATCGCCGGACTCTCCGGCGCTGCTGTCGCAATACAGAACAGCTTCAGCGGAATCAACGGGGGAGAGTGGATAAAGGTAATATACGGAATCGTTCTCTCGACGCTCCTGGGCTTTGTCCTCGGGTTTGCTTCCTCCAGACTTACGGTTCTCATCTGCCGCAACAAGAACAGGTTCAAGACAGACAGGTTCTTCGACTATGCGCAGGTTGCGGGAGGTGCGGCAATGGCCTTCATGCACGGAGCACAGGACGGCCAGAAGTTCATGGCGATCTTCCTCCTGGGATCCGCCTTCGCCTCCGGAAGTACTGCAGTAACCACTTTCACCGTTCCCCTCTGGCTCATGATTCTCTGCTCGGTCGTGATGGGACTCGGAACCTCCATCGGAGGCTACAGAATCATCAAGTCGGTGGGTATGGACATGGTGAAGCTCAAGCCCTATCAGGGTTTTGCAGCAGACGCAGCGGCGACGCTATGTCTCCTCTTCTCGTCGCTTACCGGTATTCCCGTAAGCACGACGCACACGAAGACCACCGCAATCATGGGAGTCGGCGCCGCAAGAAGAATGAGCAACGTCAACTGGAGTATAGTCAAGGACCTCGTCCTGACATGGGTATGTACATTCCCCGGGTGCGGACTGCTGGGTTTCGTACTCGCAAAACTCTTCCTTTTGATATTCGGTTAAGGAGGCCTTTAAAATGGCAAAGAAGAATAATGATTATTTCGCTCTGATCAAGAGTCAGACAGAGTACTGTGTGAAGGCCTCTGACCTTCTGGAGAACATCCTCACGACATTCGACGCGAAGAATGTAGGCACATACAAGACCGACATGCACAAGATCGAGCATGACGCGGACGAAGTCCATCATGACATCCTGCAGAAACTCTCCGTGGAGTTCATCACCCCCATCGACCAGGAGGACATCCTTCATCTCGTACAGATTATCGATGATATCACGGACGCACTGGACGAAGTCATGATGGATGTCTACATGTACCATGTGGACGAGGTCCTTCCGAGAAGCGGTGAGTTCGTGAAGATCGTCAACCGCTGTGTCCACGCCCTCGACGAAGCCGCAGCAGAGCTCAGGAACTTCAAGAAGCCCGAGAAGCTTCACGAGCTCCTTGTAAAGGTCAACGACATCGAGATCGAAAGCGACAACATCTACACGGAAGTCATCTACGACCTCTTCGGAAGCGAAACCGACGCACGCCGCCTCTTCGCTGCACGCGAGATCTACGAAGGCCTCGAGGACTGCTGCGACCTCTGCGAGCACGCTGCAGACGTAATCGAGCAGGTCATCATCAAGAATACCTGATAAATCAAAACCAAAGAAAAGATCCTATCTACCGCCGCCGCTGACAATGACGGCGGTATTTATTTTTCCATATTCGCAGTGGCCAGGATTGGGCGCTTGCTGAAAAAACTGGGTCTGTCGGAAATCATGTGCTATCTTGTTAACTATGGAGGGGATGATGTCAGCGTTAGTCATACTCACAGTTGTATACACAGTTCTCTGTGCTTTTGTCTTCTTTGCAATGAATCATGTCAGGATACAGGTCGAGAGGGAGCTCAGACATTACAAGAAGATTGTAGACAAGTACCGGCTTGAAGCCATCAACAATCCGGAGCAGACGTTGTCGGAACAGAATGCCGAAGTCGAAAGACTGCAGACGGAGGTAAAGCAGAAAGAGGCGAAGATAAAGGAACTCTCAGACAAGGCCGCCCAGACAGAATCTGCTCTCCGTACATCATCCAGCTCTCCAGCCAGGGATGCGAACAAGATTCTGTCCCAGTGTTACGATGAGATTGCGGAACTGGATGAGGAGATAGAAAAGAAGAAGGCTGAGATGCAGAGTTTTGCCTTTGAGCACGTCGTAAGACAGAAGACTATCGAAATCGAGAACACCTACAAGGGTAGGATTGAAGATTTGACCAGTCAGGTTGAAGCTCAGAAGAAGCTGATTGACAGGTACAATGTCAGGTCAGTCGATGAGGCAGTTACTCTCGTAGAAGAGGTAAAAAGAGAGAAAGTAAGAATCGATGCAGAAATAGCAGATACGAAGAAAAAGTACGAGGAAGCAAGAGCAGCCTTCGAGAATGCGGCGGCAGATTTAGAGACGAAGAATTCGATAGTAGAAACCCTGAATGATGAGATAACGAAGCTGCACGCCAAACGTGATTCTGAAGAAATCAGGATTACATTGCAGAAGCAGAAAATGAAGGATCTCAAGTCTCTTACAGATGCCGTTCAGAATGCAGTTTCTCACTATAGAGCTGACAACGTTCCTCTGTCTGAGAATACAGTTGCCAGGCTGGAAGAGGCTGTACAGGAAGTCTCCGTCTATCTGAACGCTCTCAACGACAAGACTCTGAACAAGGAGTTTAAAAAGAAGGAGAAGCAGATTGACGATCTCATCAGGGATTACATCAACGCTCAGAAGAAGGAGTCGGACAAGGCATTCTTCAGGATTCTCGGATGTGCAGTCAAGGCTGAGCTTCAGTGTATTCTCGTGAAACTTACTTACTCCAAGGCTGAAGACTCGAAGATGGAGATGAATGCCGTCATTGAGAAATACCGTAAGCTTGCCGTCGAGTGCAACAGGGCTATCGAGTCATCCATAAGCTCGCTCTTCTTCCAGCTGGAATTCCTCTTGGATGAATCAATCGACATAGAACACGAGTATTACATAAAGAGGGAACAGGCCAGAGAGGAACAGAAGACAATCAGAGAACAGCGAAGAATTTATGAACATGAGCAGAAGAAGCTGAGGGAGCAGGAAGAGCATCTCAAAGCGGAGCAGGAGAAGTATCTCGCGGAGCTCGAAAGGCTGCGACAGAAGAGCCAGGAGGCTACTGAAGAACAGAAACAGATTATCGACGCAGATATACGGAAGATTGAGTCCCAGATGGAGGAAATCGGTGAGCAGAAGGAGAAGATTGTCAATCTTCAGCATGGAAAGGCCGGTTATGTCTATGTCCTGAGCAACCTCGGTTCCTTCGGAGACTCAGTATTCAAGATAGGTATGACAAGAAGACCGGATCCCCAGGACAGAGTAGACGAGCTCGGATGCGCAAGCGTTCCCTTCGAGTTTGATGTCCACAGCTTCATCTTCTCAAACGATGCACCGGCACTTGAAAGCGAGCTTCACAGACGCCTTAACGAGAAGAGAGTCAACAAGGTTAATCTCAGGAAGGAATTCTTCTCAGTAGACATGGACGAGCTCGAAAAGCTGGTCATGGAGACCTATCCGTCTGCGGAATTCAACAGGACAATGCTTGCACAGGAGTACCGTGATACTATTTCCATCGAAGAGAAGATCAAGAAGGGTATTCCTCTGGAATCCCTCATGAGTGATGAATCCTTGGTAGAAGACGACAACGAGGACGAAGAGGATCTTCTGAGTTCAACGATTCTGTGACGGTGTATGAAGACACCATTTACAGTGCGGGTGCATTTTAGGAATGGAGGTCGAAATAATTTCAAATTTCGTCCGGCAATGCCTTATAATGCAGAGCAACAGAGTCTGAAAAGGGGAGTGTATGGCAAGAGAAGTAGAGCCTGGGAAGGAAGTATCGATGAAGGAAACGATGTGGAAGACAGCGGAGTACAAGCATATAGCACTGAGCCTTTTTTCCCTCAGAATATCCTCCGCTATTTTTCTTTTCTCTGCTGAATTTCATTTATACTCCTTCGTATGCCACTTTAGGGGTATTCAGACAAGCTGAGAATTTCAGAAAATACGGGGAATAGAACGGGAGAACAGGAGGGGAAAGTGAGGATTTGTGATGAAGAAGAGAGGTAGAGTACTAAGTTTGAAGGACAAACTGTTTCTGTCCGTCTACTCCGTAATAT
>CAVILL010000094.1:0-7868 GCA_963643635.1 Sphaerochaetaceae bacterium
GCAATGACGCCGACAATTTTGTGCCTTCCGGAGGCATAATACTCTGCAGCCTTACAGTCAAAGCCTTTCGAGAGGTAATACTCCACTTTCTCAGCCATGTACAACGCTTCCTCTAACTGTAAGTACGTTATCTCAGAGGGGAATTCCTGTTTTCAGAACAGTAGAAAGAAATCCGCTTCTGTCTTCCCTGCCGGAGAGGAGAACAGGTTCTATATCGATACCTTCGCCTCTCGTCAACTTCCAGAGCATCTTAAGAGTACCCAGGTAATCTTCAGGAAACTCATCAACAATCACAGCTATGTCGATGTCACTATCTTTGCCTGCAGTTCCCCGGGCATAAGATCCGTAAAGATAGACATTCTTCACAGGAAGAACCCGTCTGACGGAGTCGGCGTAGCCTTTTGCTATGCTCAACACTTTTTCCTGATCCATCTGCATAATTCCTCCGTTTTATCAAGCAGCTCACGGCAGTAGGAAGGAGTCAGAGACGAAAGCAGCCTCTCCTTCTCTTCAGGGTAACGTGTCCCGACATTCAAAGGACTCAGTTCATCCAGGAAATCCATCTGTCCTTCTTCCATTTCAGATGAAAGCCCGGAAAGATTCGCAAGTCGCACAAGTTTATGAATGTATGGAAGTTCCTCTTCCGGTTTACGGGTAACGAAACAGCCTTTCAATGCCTTCTCAACTGCCTGGTGACACATGAAACCGACATACAGAAACCGCCTCGTTTCGAGCATAGCTCCGGCAGTCTGCAGATCATACTCCACTCCATCAAACTAATATTCAGCTTTCTTAAAATTGCTCATACGCCTCTGAAATCTTTTCTTCATTGTAACACAAGTGCAGAAAAATGAAAGAGATAACCAAAAGTAGTATTTCAGTAGTGATCACTTTCCTCTGTGGTCACAATCCGCCGCAGAAAGATGCGCTCTGACGCACTTTAACCTCAATCCGGAAGCTCGCAGTCCATCATGCCGTGGCAGACAAACATTCTCTTCATTGATGTTCCCTTTGCCCCATATTGCACCGTGTTGAAGAGCTACTTCGAGTGTAACGGAAACAGAGGCAGAGGGAGAAGACGGAACAGAGCATACAGAAAGAGCGGAAAGCAGTGAAGAACGGAGTTCAACACTGACAAGTATCACCGGTGACAGTCTGTAGCCTGCATCGGAACGCTGTCGATATAGAGGAATCAGGACAGAGATCGATTCTGTCGTCCCGGCCCTTTCTGCTGTCGAAATCCGGTCCATACCGTACTCATCAAGATAGACACGCATAAGGAGATCCTTTATGACGGGGCTCATATCATAGCGCATCTTCTCACCGTTATCGGAAGTAAGAGTCAGAGAGAAATCATCATCTGCAGCAACGCAGATAACCTGTGCCTTCCGGAGACATAATATCCTGCGCACCCATGACCGAGACCTTCGGAGATGTAATATCCTGCTTTGTCGTACATTTTCTCACCTCTACCCTGAGCATTCCGGAGACGGCAGTTATCTGTCGTGTTCCTGGTCCGCTGATGCTCTGACTATACCCTCTATGTCTCTTCCACCATAAAAGATACGAACGATATCAACAACAGCTTCACTGTTATTCACAAGATAGAAGACAATGTAGTTGTCAACAACAACCCTGTGCATATTCATGCTGTGCCATGGTTCCCAGTCGACAAGCACATAGCGTTCAGGCATGGAACACAACGATCTTATCTCCGCTCTTATACGGTTGCCCTGCAGCTCGGCTGCCACAGGAGTCTGCAAGGAAAACGCATATATCTGTAGATTTCCCCGAGGTCGTTCAGAGCTTCATCAGAAAGCAGCACATCGTATGTTTCAATCATATCCCGAAGTTCTTCTTTAATTCTGCATCAACCTCATCGAGAGTGTGTGTCCTCCCCTCCCTGATGGACTTCATTCCTTTTTCAAGGGCGGTATCGAGTCCGCTTCGAGTCATATCTGCCGGATGCTGCAGATCAAGCGGAAGGCATCTCTTTGAAGAATCAGGGAAGCAGTATTCCCTATCGGCCATCTTCATTCTTTGCCGTTGGGGAGAACGGGCATCAGTCCTCGAAGGAAGAAAGGAACTTCCTCGTTCTATCCTTCTGCGGAGACACGAAAAGCTCTTCGGGCTTTCCCTCCTCGACGATGACGCCGCCGTCCATGAATACCGCCCAGGATGATATTCCCCGTGCGAAGTTCATCTCGTGCGTGACGACGACCATTGTCATCTTATCCTCTGCGAGGTCTCGTATGACATGGAGTATCTCGCGTGTGAGCTCGGGGTCGAGAGCACTGGTAGGCTCGTCGAAGAAGAGAACCTCCGGGTCTAGTGCGAGAGCACGGGCGATTGAGACACGCTGCTTCTGCCCGCCCGAGAGCTCCGAGGGATACGATTTCGCCTTGTCCTCGAGGCCCATACGCCTCAGGAGTTTCATAGCCTTCTCCTCGGCTTCGGCCTTATCCATCTTCAGGACAGCCCTTTCGGCTTCGGTTACGTTCCTCAGTACGGAGAAATGGGGAAAGAGGTTGAAACCCTGGAAAACAAGTCCGGTACGTAAGGCTATGCGTCTTCTCTCCTTCTCCTTTCTGTAGACTGCAGCACCACCTTTGTCCTCGAAGAGGCTTTCGCCCCCGATCGAGAGCGAGCCGCCGTCCGCAGTCTCCAGCTGCGTGATTATCCTCAGCAGAGTCGACTTTCCCGAGCCCGAGGGACCTATTATGGAGAGCACCTCACCCTTCTCGAGGGTGAATGAGATATTCTTCAGTACTTCTGTGTCTCCGAAGCTCTTACGTATGTTTTCAGCCCTGATCATCTCTTCCATGGCACTCTCCTCAGCTGTAGTAGTCAAGTTTCTTCTCGATGACGGCGAAGACCTTCGACACCACGTAGTTCATTATGAAGTAGAAGACTCCCGCAAGGAATATCGGCATCGTGGAGAAGATTCTCGAGGACGATGTCTGCGCAACCCTGAAGAGCTCTATGACGCCTATCGTGGAGGCGAGGGCGGTATCCTTGACGAGGGTGATGACCTCGTTGCCGAGGGACGGCATGACGGTCTTCATGACCTGAGGCAGTATTATGTGGAAGAAGGTATGGCCCTTCGTGAACCCCAGGACCGTCGAGGCCTCGTACTGCCCTTTGTCCACAGCCTGCAGCCCCGACCTGTAGATTTCCGCAAAATACGCACTGTAGTTGATCGTGAAGGCGATTATGGCTGCCGTGAAACGCTGGAACGAGAAGCCGAAGACGTAGTACGGTGCGAAATAGAAGAAGATAAGCTGCAGGATGAGGGGCGTTCCCCTCATTATCTGGATATATAAGTCCACGAGAAACGAGAGAGGTTTGAACGCGCTCATCTTGCCTCTGCAGACAACGAAACCCAGAGGCAGAGAGAAGACGAGTGTCAGCGTGAATACCTTCAGGGACACCAGCATCCCGTCAAGAAGCTGCAGCAGAAGTTTCGCCATTCTTATTTACCGACGACCGTGATGTCCGCTCCGAACCACTTTACTGCGATTCCGGCAAGCGTTCCGTCCGCAGCCATTTCATTGAGGGCGTTCTGTACGGCATCCCTGAGGGCAGTGTCGCCCTTTCTGAAGCCGATTCCGTATTCCTCGTTCGCGAGACCTTCGTCGAGCACCTTGAAGATACCCTTACCCGAACGTGCGATGTTGTCGTTTGCAACGAGAAGGTCCATGATCACCGCATCGACACCGCCGATCTCGAGGTCCATAAGAGCCGTGAGGTTGTCCTTGAACTCCACGACTTCCTTTATGCTCTCCCTGAAGCCTTCAGTGTCATCGATTGCATCCTCTGCCGACGATCCCGCCTGGACGCCGATTGTCTTTCCCTCGAGGTCGGCAAGCGTTTCGTATCCCGAATCAATCCTGACGACGGCAACCTGTGCGTTGTCGACATACGGCTCCGAGAACGTCATGGCCTCGAGCCTTTCCTCGGTAATGGTGAAACCGTTCCAGATGCAGTCTATGTTGCCTGTCTGCAGTTCCTGCTCCTTGGCAGCCCAGTCTATCGGCTGACAAACAAGCTCGACACCGAGCCTTTTGCAGACTTCCTCTGCCGTGTCGATATCGAATCCCACGATTTCGCCGTCTTCGTCGCGGTAGCCCATTGGAGGGAATGAATCATCGAGTCCGAGAACGAACTGCCCCTTCTCAAGCACCTTGCTGAGGGAATTATCTACAGCTGAATCTTCCTTCGTTCCACCTGCTGAGAGGGAAAGAAGGGTAAAAGCGACAAGTAACAGAGCTATGATTTTCTTCATGGGACATACTCCTTATGGAGTGGAGTATAGTTATTTTCAATATGCATGAAAAGTGCATATCTATACAGATATCTCCTGTTTATGCACAATTTTCAGGTATTTTTATCGAAAATCATGTCAAACCAGCCCTCTCCTGCCGTACACCGTCCTCCCCGCCCCCGATAACGCAGTACAGACGGAACAGCACACCGTAATAAAAAAGAAGAGGCACCCTCCTTTTCGAGAATGCCTCCTGTTCTGTCAGTGAGAAAATCAGGTTTCCGAATTCTCCTTCCAAACTGGATAAAGAGTAATAGTCGGACCGGTGAATGTCTCCCCGACAGCATATGCCCTTCCGTGATCATCAGAGTAATCCGATCGGGTATGCCAGCCGGTGAACGTATACCCGGTCTTAGTCCAGGAGGAAGGACACTCTGCGATTGTCATTTCCTTACCGAAATCACAGATTTCCGAATCAAAATCCTCACCTGCAGTCTGACCGTAAGTAGTAGAATAATGGATCACATACGTCGTCTTCTTTCCAGTCCAGATGACGGAGTCTTCGTTGGTAAACTTCCACATCTTTGCCTCATCATCGAGAATCGAATCCTTGACTCTGTCGATTGTGATTTTGGCATTTTCGTTTATTTTGGAGAATGCTCTACTGCTTATCTCGTAAACACTGTTCGGAATGGATATGGATGTCAGATTACTGCAGTTGCTGAAACACCCTCCCCCTATACTCTCAAGTCCCTCGGGGAAAGTGACTGATGTCACCTTTGAATTTCCGAAGCAAGCATCCTTTCCTATGGCTGTGAGTTTAGAGCCTTCCTCGAAGGTAACTGACTCGAGACCTGTACAGTTGTAGAAACATCCGTCTCCGAGAACTGTGACGCTCTTGGGGATGACAATACTCTTCAGGCTTGTACAGTTACTGAATCCCATAATGGCTTCGACCTGGGAGCCTTCCTTGAATGTAATTTTCTCAAGTTTAGTACAACCATCAAAGCTGTTGATAATCAGGACAGAACTGGGGAAGGTGACTGACACGAGATTTACGGCACCCTTAAAACCATCTACATAAACAACCGGCTTTCCCTCATGCGATGACGGAATCACGAGATCAGTTACAGTCTCAAGGTACTCATCCTTAAGGGTCACCATCCAGCCGTAACCTTCCATATATTTATAATTGAAATACGGCAGCACAGTGTATGCGTTTATAGTGATGTCCTTCGTGACCGTGATTTCCTGTCCCGGGTCACAGACAGTCTCATCATCTCCGATCTTCCATCCCTGGAGATTCTCTATACCCTTGTACTCCTTGGGAAGAGCATATTTACTTCCGTCCCTGACGATTTCCGTACCGAGGGTTTTTCCTTCATTCTTAATCGTGACGGTGTGGAAGAACGGGTCCTCTCCGCACGAAACCATTATCGACAGAACGATGAGAATCAGAACTGTCAGTGCAAGATGCTTTTTCATAGGTACCTCTTGTTGTAATGTGTTATTTTTTGAACAAAATACAATAAAAAAAAGACATCTGCAAGCTTTTTAGAATTCTGTCGGTTATAGTGTCGGAATATTATCGGTTTCTCCTCTTTATGTTAAACCGTATCCATAGATAAATACTTACCGCGTATAATCGACGTTAAACTTGACTCCTGTCTTGAGTCGTTCGGAGCAGTCAGTGTCGTCGGCCCAAAGTGAAGACGAGGACCTGTCTCGAGCATGCCGCATCCTCATTCTCCTTCACAAGGAAGAAGGGAGAACCTGATCCGCTCGACCTCGCGAGACTGGACTCCCGCTATGTCTTCCAGGGAGAAAAGCCCCACCTCATCGACGAGTGGCAGATTATGCCGGAAATCCGGGATATGGTCCGGGGCGATGTGGACGACAGCGGACAGAAGGGACTCTATCTTCTTACAATCTCCAGCATCCCTCCGAAGCTGAAGAAGGGAAACGTCATTCGCCACAGCGGCATCGGAAGAATCGCGAAGCTGAGAATGCATACGATGACTCTCTATGAAACGGGAGATTCCTCGGGAGAGGTATCTCTGGCGTCTCTTTTCAACAACGAGCCCGTCTACGGAACGATAAGGAACATATCACTTCCGGAAATAATACACTTCATAGTCCGCGGAGGCTGGCCCGTGAACATCGGTTCGAGTAATCCCTCGACCGTCCCCTCGTCATATATCGACGGACTTATCGAGGAACAGCTTGGCGAGCTTGCAGGAATAAGAGTCGACAAGATGAAATTCAGGCGACTTCTCAAATCCCTGGCACGCAACGAAAGCACGGTCTGTTCCGTAAAGACGCTGAGAAACGCCACCGCCGAGGCAGGAAGCATGCTCGACGACGAAACGGTAATCAACTATCTCAACGTACTGAACGATCTCTATCTTCTGGACAACCAGGAAGATTTCTCTCCCGACTTCAGATCCAGGCTGCGCTTTCAGACGGGAGCCAAGCGGCATCTTGCAGACCCATCCCTGGCTGCCGCCGCAGTCGAAGCAAACGAGACAAACCTGACGAAGGACCTGCGCTATCTCGGATTCCTCTTCGAAAGTCTCGCAGTACACGATCTGAAGATATATATCGAAGCCATTGGAGGAACCCTCTCACATTATAGGGATTACAGCAATAGCAGAATCGATGCCGTAGTCACGCTTCCGGACGGAAGATTCGGCTTCATTGAAATCAGGCTCGGCTATGAGGGGGTCGTCGACAGCGCCGCCGCATCTCTCATAAAGACAGCGGGAAGACTGGAAAGGCAGCCTTCGTTCCTCGCTGTCGTATCGGGAATGGCAAATGCACCGTACAGAAGAAAGGACAGCGTCTACGTGATCCCGCTCACCTCTCTCAAACCCTGAGCTTCAGAAGAGCTTCATAACCTCGTAGATCACCACCGGAATGAAGGGGGCAAGGATATAGGAAGCAATCCTTATGTGCGTGACATTCAGCAGATTCAGACCGATGGCGGCAACAAGAAGTGAGCCGACCTCGGACATCCGGGCGATGGTCGTATCATTGACAAGGGAGGCAATCCACCCCGAACACAGCGTAAGGAGCGCTTCGTATATGAAACATGCGACACCCGCAAGTGCGCACCCCGTGCCCTTGCTCGTAGCCATCAGAAATACGATGAAGATATCGATGAACGATTTTGCAAGATATATGTCGTACGTACCCTTCGTTCCGCTTTCGATTGCCCCGACTATTGCCATGGCTCCGACGCAGACGAAGAGTGATGCAGAGACAAAGCCGTCGGCAAAGCTTCCGTCCCCCGCTCCGATCTTCTTCTGGACGAATCCGCCGAAGCGCGTGAATTTTCCGTCAAAATCGAGAAGCTCTCCAATCAGAAGCCCGATGACGACGGATGCGGTAAGAATGAGAAGATTGGTATCTGACGAGAAGCCGGATATCCCCGAATAGAGGACACAGAGTCCCAGAGCAGTCATGAGAGCATCCTTGAGACGCTCGGGAATACCCTTCTTGATTACAGAACCGAGTATACCTGCAGCAACTATACCTGTTCCGTTGATTGCAACACCGACAAATGTCATATATGCCTCACTTGAGAAGTGACTATATTACTTCT
>CAVILL010000095.1:0-7848 GCA_963643635.1 Sphaerochaetaceae bacterium
CAGACGGCGGTATCTACCGCGGCCACAGAGGCAGAATGGAAATCAGAGTCGACGTGAGAGGAATCTCCTGCCACGGATCTGCTCCCGAGAGAGGTGACAACGCTATTCACAAGATGGCTGAAATCCTCCTCAATGTCAGGGATCTCAACGAGAACAAGAAGGACGACCCCAATATCGCAGGACTCGAGAAGATGCTCGACCCGAAGTGGAACCCCGAGCACTACGAAGATGCAAGATTCCTCGGCAGAGGTACATGTACGACAAGCCAGATCTTCTACACATCTCCTTCACGCTGCGCCGTTGCAGACAGCTGCGCTATCTCGATCGACAGAAGAATGACAGCAGGCGAGACATACAAGTCATGTCTCAAGGAAATCGAGGATCTTCCGGCTTGCAGGAAGTACGCAAAGGACGTCAAGGTCAGCATGTATATGTATGACAGACCGGCATGGACAGGACATGTCTATGAGACTGAATGCTTCTTCCCGACATGGATCAACAAGGAGACAGCTCCCCACGTCAAGGCTCTCGTTGAAGCTCACAAGGCTCTCTGGGGCGATGAGAGAATCTGGGCTGACGACAAGGCAAAGTCAACCCGTGAAGGCAGACCTCTCTGTGACAAGTGGACATTCTCCACAAACGGTGTCTCCATCCAGGGCAGATACGGAATCCCGTGTGTCGGATTCGGACCGGGCGCTGAAAGCCAGGCTCATGCTCCGAACGAGATCACATGGAAGCACGACCTCGTCGTATGTGCTGCTCTCTACGCAGCAGTCCCGATGCTCTACAAGCCGGGCAGAAGCGACGAAAGCGCAACATCGTTCAGACAGGAACTCACAGGCAACGATATCAAATAAGAGATATCTGTGATAGAATGGGAAGGGAAGGCTCCGGCTTTCCCTTCTGTTGTTTAAAGAGGTATTACATGAATCCCATGGATCTATTGAAGATGCAGAAGGCCTGGTCGGCCTTCTCCTCCGAGCACCCGCAGTTTTCGCAGTTCATCCAGTACATATGCACGCACCCCATCGCGGAGGGTGATGTCATTGCCGTATCTGTCGACAGGGGCGGAAACAGGGGAAAGGTCTCCTCGAACCTCAGGGTGAGCGAAAAGGATTTAGAGCTTATATCCCTTCTCCAGAGTCTCGGAAAGAAGTGAGAAAGAGGTAGATGTAGTAGCCTCCGACGGCCCCCATCGTGTTGTGGTAGATGTCGTCGAATTCGAAGAGTCCGCGCTTCGTGACAAGCTGCAGAAGCTCTATCGCAAGCGAGAGAAGAAAGGCGTAGAGGATCGTACGGTGCGATTTTCTCTCCTTTCCGGAGGCGTCGAGAAGAAGAGGGCAGAGAATGCCGAAGGGAAAGAGCATGAGGATGTTGTTCACAACCTCCTTTCCCATCTTCCAGCCTCCCGCCGCATTATAATCCCTGTATGACCAGAAAAGTTCGAGATTGTACTTATACGTGCTTCCCGCTGTCCTGTCGAGGAGCGTGAGAGAGAGCACGACTATGATGTACGGCCAGAAGAGAGATGAGAGAACACGTCTTTTGAGATTTCTCCTTTTCACGAGGTAGTAAATGCATTCACCCGCGAGAAAGAGCGCGGTGAATATGTATATGAAGTGAATGCATCCTCTGCTCAGTCCCAGACTGTCCATGACTTCAAGATAGCAGAAATCCCCCTCTGTTACAAACAGGCAGAAAAAATCCGTTTCCCCGTTGACGCGGGGGCGATCTGTTCTTATCTTCCACATTAATGACAAACAATCGCACACTTCAGAGTAGAAACATGAATACGTCTCATCTTCTCCTTCTCGTCCCGAGAAGCGGGAAAGGCGGTCATGAGAGGGGACGGCATTCTGTAATGAATGCGTCAGAAGCCTTCCGGGTAGTGCGTTTCCTGTACTGATTCACTATCCGGCTTTGTATGACGTTGCCGTTCCGGGTAACGCTTTCATAATAACGATCAACTGAACAATGTGGAATCTGCCGCACGGGGCGGCATGTCGCTTTCGACCGCCATGGCGGAATGAACGGAGCTGACAGATGTTACAGCCGACAAAGGTTGAGTTCGTCTTTCTCACAAAAGCCGAGGAGGACGGTTTCGTTTCCTGTCTGGAAAACGAAAACAGAAAAAGACACGGGGAAAGGGAGAAGGTGCTGATGCTGTCCTATCCCGGAGATGCGGAGACGGGAGGGGACGGAGTAAAGGAGTTCTTCCAGTCCCCGACGAGGGTGAACAGGTTCTCGCATTCCTTCCGCGGAATCTTCGCCGTCGACATCACATCCTATCTGAAAACGGACGAGAGTCCCGCGCTCGGAATGCTGAGGGACTACACTGAGGAGAACGGGGAGATTGATTTCGTCCTCTTCGCCTTCACTGACCGGGAGGGTGAGGCGGAGAGACTCTCGAGAAGACTGGGAGAGCTTTACTGCAGTTCAAAGCGCGGCTTTCTGTCAAAGCCCTGGAAGAAGAGCGGAAAGTCTGAGAAGAGCGGAAGGTCATTCGGTTACTGAGGTGGGGAAATGGAAAAGAGAATAATCAGAAGAAGTGCGGACTTTGCCTCCGACGAGAGCTTCAGGGCGCATACGGTGACTGTCAGTGCGGAGGGCGAGAGCCTTCCATATGCGGGACTTCCGCTGGACTATCTCGGAAACGGAAGATACGCCGTCACGAAGGACGAGCAGCATGCGCTGATCATCGGGGACACGGGCTGCGGAAAGACGAGGCGTCTCATCATTCCGGCTGTCCGTCTTCTCTCCCTCACGGGGGAGTCCATGGTGATATCCGATCCGAAGGGGGAGCTCTATCAGAAGAATGCAGCCGTTCTCGCTGAGCGCGGCTACGAGATAAGGGTTCTCAATCTCCGTGAACCGAGAAACGGCGACAGATGGAATCCACTCGAGAGGATTGAAAGGCTCTACAGAAGCGATGACGAGGACGAGAGGGACAGGGCCCTGATGATGCTCGACGAAATCATCGACATGATGGGAGAGAGCGTGAAAAGTGATGATGACCGTTTCTGGGAGAACGTCTCGAAGCAGCTCATAAGATCGTGTGCCCTCACGATTCTCGAGTACGGGGATGAGGGGGATCTCACGTTCGAGAACCTCTCTCTCGTATGCTCCGCCGTCACGGAGGATGTATCGAAGAGGATAAAAGTGTCGGATGAAGACGGCACGGCGACCTATGAGAGTTCATTCCAGTCGTTCTACAGCTCGCTTCCCTCCACCTCGGAGATAAGGCAGAGCTTCATGAGCTCGGTCTGTCCCACGTCCGACAGGACGTTCTCGAGCATAGCGACGGTGACGCATACGATGGTCAACCTCTATACGAGGCAGAGTTCGCTGAGACATCTCTTCTCCGCGTCCGATTTCGACATTTCGTCTCTCGGGGAGAAGAAAACTGCGCTCTTCATCATACTCCCCGACGAGATGGAGACGCTCTATCCGATGGCGACGCTCTTTGTCTCCCAGATATACTCCGTCCTCATCGACAGGGCATACGGGAACGGCGGGAAGCTGAAGAGAAGAGTGAACTTCATCCTGGACGAGTTCGCGAACTTCTCGAGGCTGAGGAACATCTCGAGTATGCTCACTGCATCCCGCAGCCGCGGCATGAGGTTCTTTCTCGTCTGCCAGGATACCGACCAGCTTGATTCGGTTTATTCGAAAGCAGGTGCGGCGGTGATCAGATCCAACTGCCAGAGCTGGGTCTTCATGGGGTGCCGTAATGCAGAGTTCCTGACGCTTCTCTCCAGACTCGGGGGAACATACCATGAGGCATACACCGGAAAGGATGTACCTCTCATAACGGAAAGCGACCTTCAGACGCTTGAGACGGGCGAGGCCTTCGTGTGGGTGAAGGGAATCGGTCCGAGGTATGTGACGCTGCCCGACTACAGCAGTGTGGACTGGAAAGCGGAGGAAGGTGGACGGAATTTCCCTCCCCGCAACACTTCCCCCCGTCCCCGGCAGGTGGACCCTGACGAGCTCTTCCGGCGGGGCGCGGAAGGGGAAGACGGGAAGAAGAGGAAGGAGATGGAGGAAGAGAATGAGATGGACAGGCGCAGTCAGATTCTCTATGTCATCGAGACGAACATCGAAAGGCTGAGCGAGAGCGGGATGAATGCACTCGAGATTGCATTACTCGATGTTTTCAGAAAGAGCTCGGCTTCATCTTCGTTCAGTTTTCTCGAGTCTCTGTCGCTTGAAGCCTCTCTCAGAACTCTTCTTTCAATCGACGAAGAGAAAAGCGGGATTGCCGCAGAGGCGATGGATATATTCTCTGCCATTTCGCTTCCGTCGTGGAAGGAAAAAAAGAAGGAAGAGAAAGTTGAAATGCTGAAGAAGATTATGGAACTGAAGAATTCGGGCTATCTTACCCCTGAGACGGCGGACAGGATATCCGCCTTCGCACTCGGAGTCGGAAATAAAGAGGATTAGAAAAGGAGAAAAAATGAAGGACATTTTCGAAACACGGGATCTGCAGGTATTCGCATCCTTCGGGCTCATGATACTGAAGGAGAAGAGGACGGTGTACGTCAACGACGTCGTGACGGAGAAGATGGCGGCGCTTTTCAATCTCGCGCTCCTGGAAATGGAGGCGGACTCGCCGGATGAGGACATCACGGTATATATAAGCTCTCCCGGTGGAGACGTCACCGCGGGGCTCTCCATGATCGATACGATGAATACGGTCTCCCCGGACGTGAGGACGATATGCACCGGGCAGGCATCGAGCATGGCTGCAGTCATACTCATGTGCGGAACGAAGGGAAAGAGGTCCATCCTTCCGCACTCCTATGTGCTCATCCATCAGATTCTCGCATTCCTCGGAGGCGAGATGAAGCAGGCTACCGACATAGAGATATTCGCATCCGACATCTCCCGCCGCAAGGCAGAGCTTACGGCTCTCATTGCAGAGCGGACGGGACAGGATAAGGACAAGGTCATGAGAAACCTCGAGAGAGACTATACCCTCAATGCCCGGGAGGCTCTGGAGTATGGTATAGTTGATTCCATAGTCACGAAACACGGAAGGGAGGAATAGGGTGGTATATTTCACCGGAGATACACACGGGGACATAGTATCGTTCAGAAAGAGAATACGGAAGTATCCTCTCACGCCCTCCGACACTCTCATCGTTGCGGGCGACTTCGGTTTTTCGTGGGATATCCCCGTATTCAACAGCTGGATGCGGCTCGACAAACCCTGCCGTGTCCTCTTCTGCGATGGGAACCACGAGAACTATACCCGGATGAGGAAGATGGAAACGACTTCCCTCTACGGTGACACGGTAGGGGTATTCGGAAATGACACCTACCGTCTTCTCACGGGGCACATGTACACGATAGAGGGCGAAAAGCTCTTCGTCTACGGCGGTGCCTCGAGCATAGACAGGGATATGAGAACCGATCCGGAGATGATCGCTCTCTACGGAAAGACCTGGTGGAAGGAGGAAGTTCCCGACTGGAAGACGATGGACGAAGCATTTGCGACACTCGAAAGAAACAGCTGGACATTCACCTGGCTGCTTTCACATACGACGAGACCGGAAGTGAAGGAGAGCATTCTCGATTCTCCTCTTGCCTTCTTCGACCCCGTCGAGAGCATGCTGAGGGCAATAGACGAGGAGATAGAGAAGCATAACGGATCCTACAGGGCATGGTATTTCGGTCATTTTCATAAGGATTGTGTTTCTAATCACCGCTACTGCCTCTATAATGACATCTTAAAGGCAGAATGACCGAGGGGGAATGATGCAGAAGATCATCGTGACGGGTGCCGCCGGCTTCATCGGCGCGAACCTTGTGAAGCGCCTTGTAAAGGATCCGGAGAATCTTGTAATCGGAGTCGATAACTTCAACTCCTACTATGACGTCTCACTCAAGGAGTACAGGGTGAGAAGAATCGGGGAGACTGCGAGGGGCAACTTCGTTCTCGAGAGGGGGAACATCGCTGACAGGGCCTTCGTGGAGAGAATATTCAGCGAGACCGGACCCGACATTGTCGTAAACCTTGCAGCCCAGGCCGGGGTGAGGTACTCCATCGAAAACCCCGATGTGTATATGGAATCCAACATAATCGGTTTCTACAACATCCTCGAGGCCTCGAGACACCTCGGGGAAAAACTGAAGCATCTTGTCTATGCTTCATCCTCTTCCGTCTACGGCTCGAACAGCCGTATTCCGTACTCCGTTTCCGATATGACTGATTCCCCCGTATCACTATATGCGGCGACGAAGAAGAGCAACGAGCTCATGGCTCACGCCTATTCGAAGCTCTATTCCATCCCCGTAACGGGACTCAGATTCTTCACGGTCTACGGTGAAGCGGGGCGCCCCGATATGGCATACTTCTCGTTTACGAACAGGCTCCGGGAAGGTAAGACCATCGAAATCTTCAACTACGGTAAGTGCATGAGGGACTTCACCTATGTCGACGACATCGTCGAAGGGATTGTGAGGGTGATGAGAAAGCCACCCGAGAAGAAGGAAGGTCCGGACGGACTGCCGGCTGCACCTGCTGCGGTCTACAACATAGGAAACAATCATCCCGAGAACCTTCTGGATTTCGTGACAATCCTCCAGGAGGAGCTCGTAAGAGCGGGAGTACTCCCCGGAGACTACGACTTCGAGAAACATAAGAAGCTTGTTCCGATGCAGAAGGGGGACGTTGCCGTGACATACGCGGACGTAACGGGTCTCGAGAGGGATTTCGGCTTCAGACCCTCGACTCCGCTGAGGACGGGCCTCAGACGATTCTCCGAGTGGTACCGTGAATATTATCTGGAGGGAAAGAGATGAAGATAGCAGTCGCCGGAACGGGCTACGTCGGTCTCTCGATGGCAGTGCTCCTGTCGCAGCAAAACTCCGTCACTGCCGTCGATGTCGTCGAAGACAAGGTTGATAAGATTAATTCGCGTATCTCTCCGATAGAGGACGAATACATAGAGAAGTACCTTAAGGAGAAGGAGCTCGATCTCACTGCAACGACAGATAAGACAGCGTACGCCGGTGCAGACTGGGTCATCATCGCGGCTCCCACGAACTATGACGCAAAGATGAACTACTTCGACACCTCCGTTCTCGAAAGCGTCGTGGAGGACGTGAGGAGAGTCAACAGGAATGCAGTGATGGTCATTAAGAGTACGGTTCCGGTAGGCTACACGGAAGAGCTGAGAAAGAAGACTGGAGACGAAAGGATAATGTTCTCCCCCGAGTTCCTCAGAGAGAGCAGGGCGCTCTACGACAACCTCCATCCGTCGCGTATAATAGTCGGCTGCGACCGGTCCTCCTCATTTCTCAGGCTTAAGGCGGAGGAATTCTCGTCCCTTTTAGTGGAAGGCGCGGAGAAGAAGGACATAAGGGTATTATTCATGGGAACAAGCGAAGCCGAGGCCGTGAAGCTCTTTGCGAACACCTACCTTGCGCTCCGTGTCGCCTTCTTCAACGAACTCGATACCTATGCCGAAACCAAGGGGATAGACACCCTCTCGATAATCGACGGTGTCTCCTCGGACCCCAGAATCGGTGACCATTACAACAACCCCTCGTTCGGCTACGGAGGCTACTGCCTTCCCAAGGACACGAAGCAGCTTCTTGCGAACTACCGTGATGTTCCCGAGAACCTCATTGCCGCCATCGTCGAAAGCAACCGCACACGCAAGGACTTCATAGCGGACAGCGTCCTGAGAATGGCGGGCTGTTACGACTACAGCGACGGAAGTCAGTATTCCGCATCACGGGAGAAGGAAACTGTAATCGGTGTCTACCGCCTGACTATGAAAAGGGGAAGCGACAACTTCCGCCAGAGTGCGGTGCAGGGCGTCATGAAGAGAATCAAGG
>CAVILL010000096.1:0-5342 GCA_963643635.1 Sphaerochaetaceae bacterium
CAGCACGAGCTGGACATCATCATAAAGATGGACTTCCCCGCATACTTCCTCATCGTCCGCGACTACATACACTGGGCGAAGACCCACGACATCCCGGTGGGGCCGGGAAGAGGATCGGGAGCCGGAAGCCTCGTTGCCTACACAACGACCATCACCGATGTCGACCCGATGAAGTACAACCTGCTCTTCGAAAGGTTCCTCAACCCCGAGCGTGTATCTCTTCCGGATTTCGACGTCGACTTCTGCTTCGAGAGACGCGGCGAAGTCATCGACTACGTCACGGAGCACTACGGCCACGATTCGGTCGGGCAGATCGTCACATTCGGTACCCTCAAGCCCAAGGCCGTACTCAAGGACGTCGCGAGAGTACTCGACATCCCCTTCGAGGAGTCAAACAGAATAACATCCCTCGTTCCCGATGAAATACCGGGAGTAAAGCACATGCACGTCACCGACGCCCTCAAGGCGGAACCGAAGCTCCAGGAGATAAGGGACCGCGGAGGAGTGTACGAGGAGCTCTTCGACACTGCAATCAGACTCGACGGCCTCAACAGACACACATCCCTCCACGCAGCCGGCGTCGTCATCGGACGGGAGCCCCTCGACAGATACGTTCCCCTCTGCGTTCCCGACCAGAAGACGAAGGGACTCGCAAGCCAGTACACGATGCTCCAGATAGAGGAATGCGGGCTTGTAAAGATGGACTTCCTGGGTCTCAAGACCCTCACGCTCCTGAAGCACGCCGTGGACCTCATCCACAAGCGCGAACCGGGCTTCGACCTCAACAAGATATCGACGGAGGACAAGAACACATTCGACATGCTCCGCCGCGGTGACTCGTCATACGTCTTCCAGTTCGAATCGTCGGGCATGCAGGAGATTCTCAAGCGTGCCAAGCCCGACTCCATCGAGGACCTCGTCGCCCTCAACGCACTCTACCGTCCGGGCCCGATGCAGTTCATCGACAAGTACATCAACTCGAAGCTCGGAATAACGCCGATCACGTATGCAGACCCCGATCTCGAGCCCATCCTCAAGACCACCTACGGCGTCATCGTCTACCAGGAGCAGGTCATGCAGACGGCGCAGATCATCGCCGGCTACACGCTCGGAGAAGCGGACATCCTGAGACGTATCATGGGAAAGAAGAAGGTCGAGGCGCTGGAGAAGGAGCTGGACAAGTTCATCCGCAAGGCCATGGAGAAGGGCCACACGAAGGAACACGCCGTCGAGATCTTCGAATACCTCAAGCCTTTCGCAGGCTACGGCTTCAACAAGTCCCATGCAGTCGCCTACTCCATCGTCGCCTACCAGACGGCTTACCTCAAGGCCAACTACAACACCGAGTTCCTCGCTGCGAACCTCACCAACGAAATGAACAGCCCGGACAAGTTCAAGGAATACCTGAACCTTGCCCCGAAATACGGAATAAAGGTCGTACCGCCCTCGATCAACCGCTCCGAGACTCAGTTCTCCGTCGACAAGGGCGAGATTCTCTACGGTCTGGCAGCAATAAAGAACGTCGGCTCGAACGTAGTCGATTCCATCATAAGCGAAAGACGGAAGAACGGTCCCTACAGGTCGTTCATGGACTTCCTCTCCCGCCAGGGCGAGAACTCCCTCAACTCCAGGCTCCTCGAGTGTCTCATAAAGACGGGATGCTTCGACGAACTGGGAGAAGACAGGGCGGTACTTCTCGCAAACCTCGAGGATGCACTCAAGTTCGACAGGGTCCAGAAGAACCAGTCGGCATTCGGACAGCTCTCGCTCTTCGGAGAGGAGGAGGAGACAATGAACTCCTTCGAGATGAAGCAGGTTCCGCCGTTCCCGTACCTCGAGAAGCTGAAGATGGAGAAGGACCTCCTCGGTTTCTACATCTCCGGCCATCCTCTCGATACATACCGCGACGAGATAGCCGAGTGCGTCACCGTCGACCTCTCCGACGACGATACGATTCCCTGGAACAGCGACACCCAGATAATCGGACAGGTCATTGCATCGCGTACCGTGATATCGAAAAAGGGAAACAACGCAAAGCTTTCATTCCTGACGATCCAGACAGACACCGGAGACACCGAAGCCGTCATATTCCCCAAATCCTACGAGACTCTCGGAGGAAGGGCGGAGACTGACGGAATCTACGGCTTCAAGGGCAAGTTCGACCACAAGGACGGAAAGAGGAGCTTCATCATCAACGACATCGTCTCCCCGAAGGATCTCAAGCCGATAGCGGTGGAGAAGATACACATCCGCCTGAAGTCGGATGTTCCTCTCACGAAGGAGACGCTCATGAGCCTGAGGCACGCCCTCTCGGAAAAGGAGGGACATACGGGGGTCTATCTCTCGATCGACGGAGTCGAAGACGAGGAACTGCAGCTCAGGGGAACTGAAAGTGTGGAATATTCACACAATCTCTACACAACACTTACATCTCTGGATGTTGTCTCCAAGGTGTGGGTTAATTAACTTTATGGTGGAGGTTTTTCCGGATGCTTCATAACGACATACTCATGAGGATTTCCCTCTTTCTGGCGAGAGTCCTCAACGCATACTCCATACTCATCTGGCTCAGAATAATCCTGAGCTGGATTGTCCCGTACCCGCAGAGGACGAATTTCGTCTACTGGATGGGAAGGCTCGTGGACCCGTACCTGAAACTCTTCAAGACGAAGAAGTCGACAATCGGTAGACTCGATTTCTCTCCGCTTCTCGCAATAGGTGTACTCTACATCTTCCAGGGGATATTCCAGTACTACGGCTCCTACGGCACCCTTACGCTCTCGTCCGTACTCTACTTCTTCCTCTCGGCACTCTGGTCCTACGGCATAAGCATCTATTTCTGGGTACTCTTCTTCGCCCTCGTCTTCCGTCTCATCTCCGTATTCTCTCGTAACCCGTCCTCTCGCTACGCCTATCAGGGAATGTCGGAGGCTTCGGCGGGAATCGAGAACTTCGTGAGGTCACTCGCCGGAAGAAGATACATCAGCGACAGAGCCGTCGTCATCATCTCCCTCGTTCTCGTAATCGTCTGCTACTTCATGAGCCAGTATCTTGTGGGGTGGCTGATGAATCTGGTACTGAAGATTCCCCTTTGAGGTACAATGGCGCATCCGATAACCGATCTCCCCAGAATAGGCAGCAAGAAAGCCGAAGAATTCCGGAAACTCGGAATACAGAGCATGGAGGACCTCATCCTCTATGCCCCGCGTGCCTATGACGACAGAAGAGAAGAGCGCCTGATCCGGAGCGCCACCGACGAAGACCCCACGGTCAACTGCCACATAACGGTTCTCTCACACTCATCGTTTCCGACGAAGAACGGCCGCACAGTGAAGATCACGGCCGAGGACGACGACGGAACGAAGGTCGACCTCCTGTGCTTCAACCGCGACTACATGGAGAGAATGCTCACCACCGGAAGCCAGTGGTACCTCAACGGAAGTGTGAAGAGGAATTACTACGTCTACCAGTGTGCCTCCTTCGACGTCAAGAAGACGAAGGAGGAGAGCGGAATCGGAAAGATCCTTCCTCTCTATCCCCTCTCGGGGTCGCTCACGCAGAAGGACTTCCGTCTTCCGATGGCGACGGCACTCGAAGTACTCTCGCCAATCGAGGAGATCCTCCCGCCTTCGATAATCGATAAACACAGCCTCTTTTCCAGGGAGAAGGCCCTGAGGGAACTGCATTTTCCCACAGACGGCGAATCCCTTTTAAAGGCAAGGCGTACCCTCGCCTTCACAGAGCTCCTCCTGATGGAAATGAAGGTTCTCAGAGGAAGACCCGTAAACACCTACAGGAGAATAAGACCGACCCGGCTCGAGGAGAAACTTCTCTCCTCGCTTCCCTTCTCACTCACCCCCGACCAGGAAAAGGTAATAGGCGAAATAAGAAGCGACCTCGCGAAGAAAACTCCGATGAACCGTCTTCTCCAGGGAGACGTCGGAAGCGGAAAGACGCTGATCGCGTGGCTGAGTTCGCTGTACATAATCGCCTCCGGAGGGCAGGTTGCCTTCATGGCCCCCACCGAGCTCCTTGCGCGTCAGCATGCGGAGAACGCATTCGCGCTTCTCTCCCCCCTGGGGGTGAGAATCTCGTTCATAACGGGAGACGTCAAGGGAAAGAGCCGGAAACTGCAGCTCGAGGCTCTGAAGAAGGGTGAGATAGACCTCGCAGTCGGAACCCATGCCCTCTTCTCCTCCGACGTTACATTCAGAAATCTCGAATACGTCATAATCGACGAGCAGCACCGCTTCGGAGTGGAACAGAGAGAAGCACTCAAGACAAAGGGAAGGGAGCCCCACATGCTCAGCATGACGGCAACGCCCATTCCGAGGACCCTCGCCCTGACACTCTTTGCCGACATGGACGTATCTACGATAAAAACGATGCCGGAAGGAAGAAAGAGCATCATCACATACACCGTCAGCGACAGAAGCCGCGACAAGATGTACGCATCCATTGCCGTCGAATTCGAACGCGGTCACCAGGCATACTTCGTCTATCCCCGCATCGATGACGAGGGGGAGAGCGACCTCAGGGACGTGATGACGATGTACTCCTTCCTTCAGAAGAAGTACCCCTTCGTTCCCTCTGCATTCATACACTCAAAGCTTCCCGAAGAGGAGAAGATGAAGATTCTCGAGGATTTCAGGCAGCAGAAGATAAAGTACCTCGTTGCAACCTCCGTAGTCGAAGTCGGAATCGACATCCCGAATGCCACATGCATGGTCATAGAGCATGCGGACCGCTTCGGACTGGCGGCCCTCCACCAGCTGAGAGGTCGTGTCGGAAGAAGCTCTCTCCAGTCCTACTGCTTCCTCGTCTTCGACGGCCCTCTGAGCGACGACGGAAAACAGCGCCTCTCAGTCATGAAGGAGACAAACGACGGCTTCGTGATTGCCGAGAAGGACCTCCAGATAAGAGGCCCCGGAGAGATAGCCGGAAACAGGCAGTCGGGCTTTCTGAGACTCAGGTTTGCGTCCCTCACGGAGGACACGGATTTAGTTGCAGAGGCCAAGGATGAGGCTGCCGCCATTCTCGGAGAAGACCACGGCCTCATAAGCGGAGCCAATGCCGCTCTCCGGAAAGCACTGATGGCAGACCAGTCCTGAAAGTCTTCTTTATAGAGACCAAAGAGCTGAAAACAGCATCACAGAGGCAACGAACTGTCTTTTATATATAGACGGAACAGCATTCTGACTTATATATGGATACAGAAATCAGAGGTGCCGGCCGATGAAAGATATCAACGATACTGTTGCTGCCAATATTGTCAGAGAGATGAAGAAGCGTAAAACAAAGCAGATAGAACTCGCTGAAGCAATAGGAGTGACGAAGCAGAT
>CAVILL010000096.1:5578-7848 GCA_963643635.1 Sphaerochaetaceae bacterium
TGGTACTGCTTCCGGGAGATATCTACTTCGGGGAAATATATCATAAGGCGGGACGGAGATCTGCAGAACACCGCAGTAAAAAAAGGATTCAGAGGCTGCTGATAATACATAGTCCGGAAGATTACCGACCGACTGACAAAAGAGGGAAAAGTAAATATCATTCGGAAAAGAGGTAAAGAACAATGTTCACAAGAGACGAAGCTGTGGCTTTATGGCACAGATACAATAAGAGCGAAAGCTTATGGCACCACGCACTCAGTGTCGAGGCTGTAATGAGAGAAGGTGCGGTAAAGTACGGAGAGGATCCGGAGTACTGGGGACTCGTGGGACTCCTGCATGACATCGACTGGGAGATGTATCCCGAACTTCACTGCAGGAAAGCTCCCGAGCTCTTAAGGGAAATCGGAGCCGACGACGACTTCATTCACGCCGTATGCTCGCACGGCTGGACGCTCTGCTCGGACGTAGAGCCCGTGAAGACGATGGAGAAGTTCCTCTTCGCAATCGACGAGCTCACGGGACTCGTGAATGCAACGGCACTCATGAGACCGGAGAAGATGAAGGGCATATCGGTAAAGTCGGTAAAGAAGAAGTGGGGGACAAAGGGCTTCGCTGCAGGCGTCAACAGGGGTATCATAGAGAAAGGAGCGGAGATGCTCGGAGTAACGAAGGAAGAGCTCATACAGCTGACAATCGACGGAATGACTAAGGTCGCTCCAGAGATGGGACTCTGGCCGGAGGAATGAGATGCGCATAACAGGCGGAAAATACCTCAGACGCAACATCGTCTGTCCTCCCGGAGTCATAAGGCCGGCCATGGACAGGATGAGGGAATCGCTCTTCGCAATTCTCGGGGACCTCACGGGATGCTCGTTTCTCGATCTCTTCTCGGGCTCGGGCTGTGTCGCAATAGAGGCGGCATCGCGCGGAGCAAGTCCGATTCACCTTGTCGAGATGGACAGGGGAAAGAAGGCGACAATCGAGAAGAACCTCTCGTTCGTCGAAGAGGAGAAGAAGCTCTTCGTAACCGATGCATACCGCTACATACTCTCCACTTTCATGAAGTATGACATCGTCTATGCGGATCCTCCGTTTCCGATGGAGGAGAAGGTGAAGCTGCTGGAAACAGTGGCAAAGGCGGACATAGTAAAGCCGAGAGGTCTCTTCATAATCCACTACCCCGTCGAGGAGGAGTCCGAGTGGCCGGAAAAGACAGAAGGCTTCACTCTTACAGACAGGCGCAAATACGGGAGAAGCATGCTGAGATTCTATACAAAGGACAGGACCGATGCTGAGAATTGACGAGAACAACATAGGACGGGACGAAGGCTACTTCATGAGTACCGACACGGACAACGAGTACATCGTGAAGCCCGTGAAGTACTTCGGCCTCAGTCAGGAGGAAGCGGGACTCCATGCCGCCCTCAGGGGCGCAGCTCTCAAGGAGATGCTCGACACGGAAGGAAGAACCTGGATGATTCTCCGGACGAGGATGACTATCGGAAAGTACGCAAAATGGACAGACGAATACAGAATAGAGACCTGGTGCCAGAAGGGCTTCAGGCTCTACTGTCCCAGGTGCGTGAGGGCTTTCGATAAGGACGAGAACCTCCTCTTCTCGGCCGAAAGCCTCTGGATAGTCATGGACATGACGAGAATGCGTCCCGAGCGTCCGTCATACATAGAGCCGAGGCTTCCCGAGGTCGGAGACAAGAGCCTCTTATTCAACCCCGACTTCGAGCGCTTCCCCGATCCGGAGGAATACACCGGAGCTGAATTCAGTGACGAGAGAATACACATCGACTACTATGACTACGACTACAACAGGCATGTGAACAACCTCAGCTACATCAACTGGATGATTTCCTCGTTCCCGCCGGAGTACCTCGATGATCACCGTCCGTCGTTCATAGACTGCGAATGGAAGAAGCAGTGCCACTTTGAAGACAGGCTCTACGCAGTGACGAAGAGAAGAAATGCAAGCGATGAGGAATACTACACGTCCATCTACCGCCAGACGGAAGACGGAGAGAAGGAAGTGGTGTTTCATGCGGTATCGAAATGGAAGGAGAAGGAAAAATGAAGGATGATGACGGAGATATACTGATTCTCGACTGCCCGCGCTGCCAGGGCCCCGCCTGTGTCGAATACGAGAACGGCTGGTGCTGCTACATAACGTGCCTCGACTGCGGATGCCATACAGTCGAAGTCGAATACAGGACGGAAGAGGAAAAGAAGACCGCCCTCCAGAAGGCCGCAACCCTCTGGAA